>JBEKLI010000059.1:0-8777 GCA_050010275.1 Desulfomonilia bacterium
AACCGGATGGCGATCTCAAGTGGAGGGTTTTCCGAGTTTGGTGAAGAGGGGAGGAAGCTTTCAGAGATGACCCTCTCGAAGGCCCATCAATATGGGATCAGGTTTGTGGGGCCCAATGGTGTGACAGTGGCCAATACGGCTAATGGTCTGTGCCTACCCTTTGTCCCTCTCCATAAGGCACCTGAAGGCGGCATGTCGGTAATATCCCAGAGTGGAGGGGTTGCCCTCATGTTATTTAACTTCCTTGTTGATGAGAACATCGGTATGGCAAAGTTTGCGAGCATCGGGAATAAGCTCGATCTCGATGAGGTTGACTTTCTTGAGTACCTTATTTCAGATCCTGCCACCAAGATCATCTGTCTCTATCTGGAAAGCATCAACAGAGGGCAGAGATTCATTGAGATTGCCAGGCAAAGCCCCAAGCCTATCGTAGTCATGAAGTCAAATACGACAAATGCCGGGAAAAAGGCGGCCATGAGCCATACCGCAGCCTTGAGCAATGATGAGACTATCATAGATACTGCCTTTAAAAGGGCTGGTGTTATCCGTATCCAAAACTACCATGATTTCATTGCGGTGGCGAAGGCATTCCAGCTGCCACCCATGAAGGGAAAGAAAGTCATGGTCATGAGCCCGGCTGGGGGATTTTCCGTTATAACTGCTGATCTCTGCGAGAAGATAGGTTTCACCTTTGCAGACCCTGGGCAGGATTTCTATGCAGGCTTGCAGAAATTCTCCAATGCCGGGGTGATACAGTTCTCCAATCCGCTGGATATGGGGGATATCTATGACCCACAGTTGTCGGCCCATGTTGTCTATTCAGTCATGCATAGTGATGAGGTGGACGGAGTCTTTTATGTGGGTCAGCGCCCCCAGATGCCGGCGGGAGAAAATGTGTTCTACCGGATGTTCTTAACTGATATGTCAAAAGAGGCCTGGGGTACGATCCTTTCATCAGGCAAACCCCTTGCTGTCTGTCTTTTCGGGCCATCAAGAATGATACTCCAAACCAAGAGGACAGTGAATTTTCCGATCTTCAACAGTGCTGAGGAGATGGTCAGGGCCATGGCTGCGCAGATGGATTTTTATCAGTATCAATCAAGGGTACCCAAAAGATTGGAAATGTCAGGCAATGTACAAATGCGCAAGGCACAAAGATGGACGAAGGGTAGGGTGGGTGATTTCGGAGAGGAGGCCCTCGATCTCCTTGCGGCTTTCGGAGTAACCCGAGTGGAATCTTTTGTGGCTGGGGATGCTGATCAAGCTGTTCAATATACCGAGAAAGTAGGATTTCCGGTTGTTATGAAGGTCGTATCCCCCGATGCCCTCCATAAGTCTGAATTCGGAGGTGTTATATTGGGCATTCAGGATACTTCTCAGGTAAAGGATGCCTTCCAGACCATCCGGAAGAATCTTTATGCTCACAATAAAAAGGCGCGGTTTCTGGGTGTGCGTATTGTACCCATGGCGTCTGATGGATGTGATATGTTCATCGGCGCAAAGAATGACCCTTCTTTCGGTCCGGTAGTCTTCTTCGGAATGGGTGGCGTCTATATTGAGGCCTTTAAGGATTTTGCCACCTCACTATGCCCGACCTTCCCGGAAGAGGTCCAGGAGAAACTCGAGACCCTTCGGTCTTTCCCGATTCTCAAGGGATACCGGGGGAAAGACACGTATGATGTCCATGCATTTATAGATTGTGTCGTGCGGGTCTCTCACCTCATGTATTCCTTCCCCCAGATAGAGGAGTTGGATATAAACCCGGTCAGGGTCTTCCCAAAGGGCAAAGGTCTATGCGCCCTGGATGCACGCATGAGGATCAGAAAACTGGATAAATAAACGCTTTGTTCAGGGTAGAGGCGTTCACAACAAACCGGGAAGAAAGGTTGAGCCTTTATTCCCAAGCAGGTGAGCTCAGTTTAAAGGTGCACCCTTTCATGGATTCTTAATCAGCTTGATCAATTCATATATTTCCGGGCGTATTGTTCTACCATTTTGTATTTCTGAACCTTGCCGCTTGCTGTCATCGGTACTGATTCCACAAATTCCCAGTACTTTGGTACTTTATGACGAGCAATCTTACCCTGGCAGAAGGAGATAAATTCTTCGTCCGAGGCCTTTTCCCCCGATTTCAACATGATAGCTGCAAGGACCTGCTCGCCATATTTCTTGTCTGGTATTCCCACCACATAGACATCCATCACCTTTGGGTTTTTACGGAGGAATTCCTCGATCTCTCTGGGATAGATGTTCTCTCCGCCCCGGATGATCATCTCTTTGATTCGACCAGTGACCTTAAAGTACCCATGCTCATCGAGGGTACCCAGGTCGCCCGTGTGGAGCCACCCATCTTTGTCAATTGCCTGGGCCGTTTCATCCGGCATTTTATAATAGCCTTTCATGACGCAAGAGCTTCGGGTGACGATCTCACCCTGAACATTGGGAGGAAGATCCTCTCCTGTTGCCGGGTCCACGATTTTACCCTCTATGTCGGGAAGCAATCTCCCCACGGTTGCAACCCTCAAGTCAATAGGGTCATCTCTTCTTGTCATGGTCATTACGGGAGACGATTCGGTCTGCCCGAAGGCGATCACGACCTCTGGACAATGCATTACCTCAATGACCTGTTTCATCGTATCAACAGGACAGGGTGCCCCGGCCATGATGCCTGTCCTGAGGGTCTTCATCGAGTATTTGCTGAAATCCGCATGACCTAGGATGGCGATGAACATTGTGGGAACTCCGTTAATCGCTGTACACCTCTCCTCTTCAATGTATTTCAAAGCCTTTGCGGGGTCAAAATACTCCACAAGCACCATGGTGGAGCCGTGTACCATACAGTTGAGCGAGCTCATGACACAGCCGAAGCAATGGAAGAGGGGGACATGTATAAGCAAACGGTCTTTTTCAGTCATGCCCATGACATCGCCGACCATACGTGCATTATTAATGATATTGTAATGGGAGAGCATGACCCCCTTTGGGAATCCTGTAGTACCGGAAGTGTACTGCATATTTACGACATCTTGGAAATGGACAGTCTTCTCTCGCTCGGCAAGCTCTTCATCTGATATGCCCTTTCCCATGGCAAGAACTTGATCGAATGGGAACATCCCAGGGGTCTCTTTCCTGCTGCCGATATAAATTACGTTCTTGAGATTGAGTAATTTGGGTGCGCTCAGTTTTCCCGGCTTAGCGGTATCTAACTCGGGAATAACATCTCGGGTAGTTTTATAGAAGTTCGTATCCCTGTATTTCTCCATAAGCACCAAGCATGTGGAATCGGATTGATTGAGGATGTACTCGAGCTCATTGGACTTATAGTTTGCGTTCACCGTCACGAGTACTGCTCCGATCATGCCGAGGCCGAACTGCATGTAGGCCCATTCGGGTATATTGGTAGTCCATACCGAGACATGATCGCCCCTCTGAACGCCCAGTGCCATAAAACCCTTTGCGACCTCCTTGGATTTTTCGAGCAATTCACGGTAGCTCAACCTGAGGTTGGTATCAGGATACACGAGTGCATCGTTCTCAGGGAATTTCGATGCGGTCTCTCTGATGAGGTTACCCATGGTGATTTCTCGGAATGCTGACATAGAATCTTTCTCCTTTGCTGTTATACGTACTATCCCGTTGTTAGTGAGAAATTTGATTCTAAATGATTACAGATAGATGGATCATAAAATCTGACCAACATGTCAATAAATCAGATAACACCAGATTGATTTTTATGTCAATATATTTTTAGTATTTTGCAGTCTGATGAAGATTCAATGTTGCGAACCAAAAAATAAAGAATTGTAGAGTAATACCTTGGAAAAGACCTTGCGTGTCACTATGAAACAAGCAAGAAAAGGACACACTTGGGATATTTCCCATATTGATCAGATTTATTGGAGCGTATCATGGATAGTGATTTTATAATTATTGAGTGCAGGAAGTGCGGTTCAAAAAATAGAATTCCCAAGGCCCGGATTGGAGACGAGGCGTTCTGTGGTAAGTGTCATGCATGTATCGATGTTCAACCTTATGGGCACCCCATTACGGCAAATGATGAGAATTTCAAGTCAGAGGTGTTGAATTGCATCTCACCTGTACTTGTTGACTTTTGGGCCTCATGGTGCGGACCGTGCAAAATGATGTCTCCTGTACTCGATGAAATAGCGATTAAGTATTCCGGAAAACTTAAGGTCGTGAAAGTGAATGTGGATGAGAACCCTTTAACGGCTTCCCAATATAAGATACGTTCAATCCCAAGCCTCCTCTTATTCAAGGACGGCAATATTGTTGATACGCTCATGGGAGCAATGCCCCAAGAGGAAGTGGAAAGGCATCTTAAGAGAATAATCCCATAAAAGATGGATCAGATTTTTATTTATAGTCCGAACTCTGCACGTTCGATAAGCTCAAGTTGCATGTCTTTGTTTAAGGTAACAAAATAGGCATTATATCCCGAGATGCGGACCATGAGATTTTTGTAATTCTCGGGGTGGAGCATGGCATCTCTTAGGGTATCCGATGAGACCACATTGAACTGCATCTGCATGCCGCCGAGGTCGAAGTAGGTCTTAGCATATGAGTAGATATGCTCGACAGTCTTTTCGTGTCCATCCTTGGCCGAAGGCACGACTTTGACATTGAATGCAATATTATTGTTCATGTTCTCTGGCACTAGTTGGGCAACGTCCCGGATATTGTCCAGAAGGTTGCGGGATGCATGAGCCTCCGGGGTGAGGCCGGGTGTAAAAGGTTTGGAGGCGAGTCTCCCCGAAGGCAGCGCCCCGGTCAGTGTCCCGAAGGCCACGTGGTTGGACATGGACCAGAACCCGGCGGTGTACTTTCCTCCCCGGAAGTTTACCTGTTCCCCGAACTTGTCATGGATGTAATGCGTCATTCGGTTTGCCATATGAACCGCGTCGGCATTACCTGACCCGAATAGAGGCACCTTTTTGAGTATGAGTGTATGCAGGACGGGATTGTCTGCGAAATTTGTTTCAAGCGCCTTTCTGAGCTCTGCAAGGGTGGTCTTTTCCTCATCAAACACGAGTCTCTTAATGACCATGAGTGAATCGGTAATGTCTGCAAGCCCTATGCATGCGGTACCGGAGGAGTTGTAGAGCGCACCGCCTTTGGTTGCATCCCGGCCCTTCCGGAGACATCCTTCCACGAGGGCCGACATGAACGGAGTCGGCCGTATGACGCTATGCGCTTCACCCAGCAGCCTGTTATACTCACATGAATTCTCTATGAGGAAATCGAGCTGGGAGCAGAATGCATCGAAAAAGTCATCAAAGGTTTTGAATCCCCCATTGTTGATATCACCAGTTTTCGGGCCGACATCCCACCTCATGAGGGGATGGCGGCCGTTGAAGATCGCCATCTCCAGGGCTGCAACCATGTTGAACATCATGCAGTTCGTGTGGCCGATGTGTCTTCCGGAGAGGGTTGGCTCCACGCACCCGGTGGCCGCCCAGTCTCTTAAATGCTCAGGGATATAGTTGAACTCCTTAAGAGACTCCATCACAACCACATCATTGTGTATTGATGGTGTGGATGTAGTATTCAAATTTACCTCGCAGAGTCTTTTCAGGTAGGTGGTCGTATTTTTCTCCCTGTTGTATCTGGCATTCATGTTCGGGTCCCTGATACCCAGCATCTCGGTGACCTTGAGGAGTATATAGGTCATGTCATTGACGGCATCTTCACCTTCCGGTGTAACACCGCCTAGTGTTATGGCCTGGTCTGAGGAACTGCCCCCGAAAAGGTAGTTGCCTATATCAGGGATGAGGGGCAGGTGATCCGTACAGCGCATATAGAAACATCCCACAAGTTCAATGGCATGTTTGATGTATTCCTGTTTTTTGGGCTTTGATCTGATCTTCTTTAAATCCGAAACAAAGTAGGGCTGGAGCCACTGATCCATCCTACCGATGGAGAAGCCGGCATTGGTATTTTCCATGTGCACGCCGATCCAGTGGATCCAGATGGCATTGATTGCCTCATCCAGGGTCGTACTGGGGTTCTCCGGGACCTTCTCACAGATCTCACTCAGCCTCATCAGCTCGGCCTTGCGCTGAGGATCGGTTTGTTTATCGGCTTCAATCCTGGACTGTCCGGCGAGGTTTTTCGCATAAGCGATGAGACCCTCATAACTCAAGATCATGGCCCTTAAAGTATCCTTCTTGAGCTCGTCGGCCCCTGCATCCTGCCGGATCTCTTCCTCGATCTCTTTAATGATCCCACGTGCCCCTATCTTGAGGAGCTTTGGATAATCAATGATAGTGTGGGACAGGGCAACGGTTTTCCACAGGAAATAGACAGCAAAACGCTCATCGAGCTGTTGACACAAGGGGTTCTTGTAGGTGTTCCTCACCCATTCCCGGAAATTACGCTCAGTCCAGAATGGGAAGACTTGATGGTGGAGGACCTCGACGGTCTCATCGGAAATGTCATAGGGGAACAGGTGTCTGTACTGCGCAGTGAGCAGCTCTCCCCAAATCATTGTCCCATGGGCATCAGGGTAGATGACTACGCCGATGTCTTTTGTGGTTGTGGTGCCCGCAATAAGATCATCTTTGCGGATGATGGGCTTTTTATTCTCCATCAGATGCTTAAATGCCTCGGCCTGTCGAAGCTCAGGGACCCATGGTTTTCCAGAGATATCATTCTCAAAGCCATTCTTTCTGAACCATTCAGTCAGCAGCAGCGGTCTTTCATGGCACACTGAAGGTCTTGTATTCAAATGGATGTCCAGAAAACGTTTCAGTCTCGGAAAATCATCCAGTGAATAACAGGAGAGATATGGATCATTTGTTATACACTTTACACCGGGATCAACACTGTCCGCCTCCATGTTGGCCTTCTGCCTTGGCAGCAATTTTTCAGTCGGCTCGGGGCATGCCACGCAGAGGGCATTCATCTGTTCCTTTACCTGTTTTTCCATCATCTTGATCTGCTTGCCTTTTATCAGCAAGGAGATGAAGAAGTTGAAGAGTTGGGCATATGCGAGATTCCCCTTGACGGTCAGCTTGTTCTTCAGAATAAGATTCAGCACCTCGTTTGGGGGGAGTTTGGTCATCTCACCCAAAACATGTGTGTCCATGAAAACCAGTTCAACATGAACATCCTCAGGTGCATTCCAACGTACCCTGGCCTTTCCATTGTTGAATGAAATGGCTTGCCTCACGCGTTTATCCTCTGTGCTGAGGGCTACTGAAAAGTTAATCCAACCTTCATGAGATTTGAGGTATTTTTTGAAACTCGGGATTAGATTAAAGCTTTGGGCCATGACTTGAAGAACAAGGTGGGTAAGGACGTTTGCCACGTTTTTCTTATTCATAGAACCCCCCTGAGGTCAGCTGACTGCTATATTAGTTGCTCTGATGGAAGTATCTGCCTTCCCGAGTCTCATGAAGAGCTCCTGGAATGAAGTAATGATATTATCAACCATCTTTTCAAGCATGGCATCCGGGTATTCTTCCACCTCATGGAGTACACGGCTGTTATATAAGGTAATAATCCCATGCAGAGAGCTCCAGATTCTGAAGATCAAGAGTTTCATTGTTTCTTCGGGAATATCATTACCTCTCATTATTTTTTTGGCCACACCCGAGGTGATCTCAATGAGCTGAACCGCTGTATTTTTCTCAAAATATGCAATCGGCTCTATCGTAGTCCCTACGTAATCGAGATATTTGGGGGCATCAGTGGTGAACATGATATTGTAGTAATGAGATTTCTTGATCCCGAACTCCACATATGAGCGAACCATTCTTTTTATTTTTTCTAATGGATCATCGTTCGTACAGTCGATTCTCTTGAAGGTGGTAACAAGCTCATCAAACCCCTTTGTCAGGATCATAAGATAGAGCTCGTCTTTGTTGGAATAGTAATTATAGATCGTCGTGGCAGTCATGCCGAGGCGTGAAGCAAGCTTTCTCATGCTGAAGTATTTAAACCCATGGTCAGATATGATAGATAAGGCTTCATCAAGAATCTTTTCTCTGAACGTCTCAATGTCTGTTTGACTCCGAGCTTGCTTAGGCATATAAAATCCTATAAGAATAACAATGTTAAGATAACATCGTTATTATATCTTCAGAAGCGTGAATGTCAAGAAATTGATAGACTTCTTGGTCCTATTTATCAATAAATAGACTTAAGACAGTTTCTTTCATAAATGCACCTTCAGGTATACAGCACGCAAGGAGGGGTTATGGATCGAGGCTACATGGGTAAGATCTTGATGGTTGATCTTACAACCGGCGAAATCAAAGAAGAAGTCGTGCCTGAGGAGGTTTATGAGAAGTACCTTTCAGGGATGGGGCTTGCCGCCCATCTCCTGTACAACTCTCACCGGGGGATGGGGAGATGCCAATTGCGGAGGATCGTTCTCTCCTGCGATCAAGCGCTGTGGATACGATGGGATCTTTTTTAAGGGCATCAGTGAAAGGCCGGTGCTGCTGTACGTGAAGAATGGCAGGGCAGAGCTGAGGGATGCAATTAAGTTGTGGGGGAAAGACACGGTCGAGACTGAAGAGCTCTTAAGGAATGAATTCGGCGAAGGAGCACGGGTCGCATCCATCGGGCCTGCAGGTGAACGGCTCTCCCTTATCTCGGGTATAAGCAACGACAAAGGCAGGCTTGCAGCGCGCTCCGGCCTTGGCGCAGTAATGGGCTCTAAAAAGCTCAAGGCCGTTGTGCTTGATGGGAAGAAGCGTATCGTGCCTAATGACCGCAACGAAGTAAAGAGATTGAGCAAGACCTGTAACAAG
>JBEKLI010000060.1:0-8325 GCA_050010275.1 Desulfomonilia bacterium
GAAGATTGCACTGGGCATCGGCTTGATCGACATCAAAGATAACGAAGTGGAAACGCCCGACCTCGTGGCTTCGCGCATCGAGCGCGTAGTGAAGACGTTAGGTGCGGAGCGTTTGCGCTATGTCCATCCCGACTGCGGATTTTGGATGTTGCAACGCAGTGTGGCGGATCGCAAGATGCGCGCGCTGGTCGAGGGAAGGAATCTGTTCGAGGGTCGGGCGTAGGCGGTTGTGAGATTGCTTTGAAAGGGCGCGGCTTCAGCCGCGCCGTAAGCCGTCTCTAGGCGCTAGCGATGCCTGCAGTCGAGTCAAAGAACAGGGCTAAGAGATGCCAGTAGTAACATCCATTGGCGAAGAAGAAAAGGCACAGGTTCGTGTCGGTGAACCTGTTTGTCTTTCCTGGACTTACTGATGCACCTAAAGAGGTGGAGGCCCTGAAACAGTTCTTGGAACGAACAGGGGTTGATATGATCCAGTGGCGCAACCTCAATATGGACCCTGATGTCTACTTAGAGAAGATCGGTCAGATCCTGCCTGCTGGCATCGGGATCAAACATCTCATCGAGAGCATCCCGCTACGTAGAGGATATTTTAATCCGTACTTGGGTACCAAATGATTGTAGGAGCGGCTTTAGGCGCGAAAAACTTCGCGGCTTCAAGCCGCACCTACAAGCTCAGAACTCCACAAAACCCCCGCCGGAATCTTCTTCAGGCAGGGACTCGTTTGCAGGCACCTCTTCCCAAAATTCCAAGAGCATGACCGTGAAGTCATCATCAAGGGTGTCCTTGCAGTTGAAGGCACGCACATCCGTTTCAATTGCGTCAATGACCTCGTTGCCTCGCAGGGTTTGTATGGCATTATGGAAGCATTGAATGAGACGTTCCTTGCCATATTGCTCACTGCTGGCGTTCTCGGTCTCTAATATGCAATCGGTGTACATGAGGAGGGCATCACCTATTTCAATGTTGCTTTCACACCCCTCTTCATATCCACCATCTTCAAAAGAGCCAAGGAAGAAACCGTTGGTGTCGAGTTCCAGGATCTCACCGGTGGATCTCTTGAAGAGCAGTGGGGTAGGGTGGCCGGCGTTGGAGTAGGTGATATTCTTGGCATGCCTGTCTGTTAGTACAAAGAACGCTGTAATGTAGTCTTCGTTAAGAACAGGTTTCAGCTCACCATTGAGCATGTGCATGAGGATGGTGGGGCTTGCCACTGTAGCGGCCAACGCGTGGAAACTCATCTTGAACATGGATGAAATGAGGGCAGCAGCCACACCATGACCCGAGACATCGGCGATGATAAAGCCGGTTTGGCCCTGCCCTAGGTCTACTACATCATAGAGGTCACCGCCTATGTGAATGGAGGGGATATACTTGCAGGTGAAGCTCACCCCATTCTTATTCTCAAAAGTATCTGGTAGAAGGCTCTTCTGGAGTCTGGCCGCCATCTCGAGCTCGTCGATCATCCGCTGGTTCTGTGCATGGATGATCTCATTCTTTTCTTCCATTTCAGCAAGGGTGATAGTGAGTTTTGCAGCCTGATCCTCCATGAGGTCTCTTGTCTCTGAACTCTCCATGAGGAGCCTCTCCATCTCTTCTTTCTGTTTGAAGGTATCCGTAACATCCGAAAAAAGGACAACTCTAAATTTACCACCTGCTTTTGGTTCAACGGTATGGATAGTTTTTTCAATATAGCGAAGATCGAAATCTCCGAGTTCAAGGTTTATGTGCTTGTTATTATCTTCCAGAAGGTCTCTCACAATATTGGGTGCATCAGTAACGGTTTTACCCAAAACCTCGGATGCCTTGGTCGATGTAATGTTCTGGGCAGTCATGTTCCAGATGATGATACAATCCTGATCAGACACCACGAGAAGGCCTAAAGGAAATGATTTTGTGAACTGAACAATAAAATCATCATGTAATATAGGCACCTGATCATGTGATAACCAGTTACCGTTGTCTTTGCGAAAGAGAAGTCTCACCCTGTTTCCACGGCCCTCATAAACTACCTCGTGGAAGAAGCTCTTGGCAATCTGCACTCCGAGTCCACTGCCGATATGGGCATTGAGGTCTGTATCGAACTTTTTTTTATAATCGAACCCTCCACCCTCGTCTGTGATATAATATTCGAGGAAGTCTTGGTCCATGTGAACATTAAATGTCACGACACGGTTTGCATATTTCGGGTTTATCTTCCTCTGTTTAATCAGTTTCTCAAAGGTGCCTTTTTTAACCGCTTCTGCCTTCTCCTCCATGGAGATGCCAAGATTACCGTGTTCGATGGCATTGAGAAGGATCTCACTGAGTGCTATCTTGAGCATCTCTCTATCACTGCAAACTTTCCCGGCATTCAAGACGGCCTGGTTTATGATATAAGGGATTCTCTCCCGATCGTTCCCGAAAGTAATGGTCTTTTCTTCGCGTATGACACTCTCGCTGTCAGGCTCTATCCCTAAGCAAAAAGACTCTTGATGATCCTGTATCATCTGTATCGACTCAAGGAGAGATGCGATGCTTAAGGGTTTTATGAGATAATCCAGGGCGCCAAGCCTCATACACTCCACGGAGAGAAAACCATCTACTCGCTCGGCAGTTATGATGACCTTGGTCATCGGATTTATCTGAACGATCTCCTTTAGGAGGATAGGCCCTGAATCATCTGCCGGATCAAGGGAGAGAATAACCAGATCAGGTTTGTCACAGGTTACTTGAGTCAAACCATCTTTTGGAGAAGATGCATGAGCAGCTTTGAATCCCTTTCGGGAAAGCTTTCGCACCAGATCCCGTGAAGATTTATCAGGATCAATAATGAGTATATTACGTACTAATTTCATAACAGCACGGCCTTTTGAGTGACCCGATTCCGGTGCTGAATGTGGTTTTTATGCGACCTTCTCATTTTTACAAATATTCATGATAAATCCGGCAATGGAACTTAAGGGGAGGATCTTGGAAACTCCGCCCATCTCGATGGCCACCTTGGGCATGCCGAAGACCACGCAGCTTTCTTCATCTTGTGCTATTGTAAAGGCTCCTGCTTGGTTCATCTCGCGCATGCCTCGTGCCCCGTCATCCCCCATACCGGTAAGAATGACGCCAAGTGCGTTGGGACCTAATGTATTGGCTGCCGATCTGAACAATACATCCACTGAAGGTATGTGCCGATTTACAGGCGGCCCATCCTTTATCTTCACAAAATAGCCTCGTGGTCCCTTGTTTACGATCATATGCTTGCCGCCCGGGGCGATCAGAGCAACTCCCTGCCTGAGTTCATCATTGTCCTTTGCCTCCATGACCGTCATTGCGGAAAGCCCATTTACCCTCTTGGCAAATGAATTAGTAAAGACCGGGGGCATGTGTTGTACGATTAATGTCGGAGGTGCATTAGCAGGGAGCTTGTTGAGAATCTGTTCCAGGGCCACGGTGCCACCTGTGGAGGCCCCTATGATGAATATTTTTTCACCCTCTTTCCCCGGCAGCGACTTTTCAGCCCTAATAACGGCATCCATGTCCAGTTTCGGAGGAACCACAAGATTCTGGGGAGATACGGCCTTTTTCAGTTTGGCCGTGGATGCGGCTTTGACCTTGGAGCAAAGGTCGATCCGCAGGTCTTCGATGCCTTCGCTGATCTTTATCTTGGGTTTTGCCAGGAAATCGATGGCTCCCAATGAGAGCGCCTTCATGGTGGCATCTGCGCCCTGCTCGGTGAGAGATGAAAACATGACCACGGGCATGGGGGATGAACGCATGAGCCTTGAGAGAAAGGTAAGCCCGTCCATCTTGGGCATCTCGATGTCCAGAGTCAGCACATCGGGTTTGAGTTCTTTGATCTTGTGGATTGCAATGAGCGGGTCAGGGGCTGTCCCCACTACCTCGACAAGAGGGTCTGACTTGAGGATTTCCTTGAGGAGTTTCCTCACGAGTGCCGAATCATCCACAATGAGTACTTTTATCTTATCCATAGTTATCTCACTCAAATAGTGTCAGTTCTCCGCCCTCAACCTGGAGCTTTTCTTTCTCTTGGAAGAGTTTTGTCTTATAGGCCTGCTCTGCTTCTATGATCTTGGAGTCTACCATGGACTTGAGCCTCTTGAGCAGTACCTTGGCTGTATCGGGGAAGAAGAGGATCTTTCTGCCCGTATAGCCCCCAACGTCTTCTTTTACAATCTCAATCTGCTCCATTTTTAGAAAAGCCCTTACAAAATCTATGTTCGATTCAGGCACATTGCCGTCCGTCTTCCGGAAGTTCAACACATGGCCGCCGCCAAATACCTTCGCCTGGAAGTGCTTCTGTGAACCACCCTTCTTGAGTATGTCATTGATGAGTTGCTCCATTGCGAACATGCCGTATTTCGCAGATGCCGACAAAAACATGTCCTCGGAACGGACATCCCCCGGCAGCATGAAGTGGTTCATGCCCCCCATGCCGGTCTTTATATCTTTAATACAGACCGAGATACATGAGCCCAACACCGTTGCAATAACGTCTGATGAGCTAACATAGAACTCTCCAGGGTATATGATCACCATGGTGCGTTTGAACTTATCGCTATGCCTTTTATACATGCTGCACCTTAATATAAACCGTATGCTTGAGGAACTTGAAGAGGTGTTTCATATGCATGAGAGACTCCGAGTGTCCGATAAACATATAGCCATTATTCTTGAGATGGCTGTGATATTTTTTAATGAGGTCCTGTTTGGTCTCATCATTAAAATAGATCATCACATTTCTGCAAAAGATGATGTCAAAAGGTTTCTTCATGGGGAATAAAGTATCCATCAGGTTCAGTTTTCTAAAAGAAATCATGGCTTTGATGTGTGGGCTGACTTCATATCCTTGAGTAGATCTTAAGAAGTATTTTGATAAATAGCCTATTGGTACGGGAGTGATTTGCTGGCTGGTATAGACACCGCTTGTGGCCCTCATCAACACATCAGTATCAAGATCAGTGGCAAGGATTTTCAGATCCCAGCCCCGTTCGAGCTTGAAGGCCTCTGCAACGACCATGGCGATGGTGTAAGGCTCTTCGCCTGATGAGCAGCCGGCAGACCAGATCCTTAATCGGCGCTCTCTGCCTTTTTTTGCTTCCTCAATATACGCCGGGAAGACTTCATTTATAAGGTAATCGAAATGGTGCTTTTCCCTGAAAAAATCGGTCTTATTGGTGGTTATGCGATTGATGAGGTTGTTGATCTCATCTCTCGTGTCCGGACTATTATTAAGATACTCATAATACTCTGAAAAAGTCTGTAAGTTAAGTGCCCTGAGTCTTTTGGAGAGTCGTGCGACAACCAGGTTCCTCTTCTTCTCGGACATATGGATACCGGTCTCCCGGTAGATGATTTCCCTGAAGAGCTGGAACTCTTTTTCGGATATGGAGAATGATTGTGCGCACAACGTAGTTGTCATACACCATCGACCATGTTCAACTCCTCATCTGAGAGCAGCTTGTCAACATCGAGGAGGATGATGAACTTGTTATCTTTGATTCCCATTCCCTGGATGAACTCAGTGCTGATCCCTGTAGAGAAATGTGGTCGTGGTTTAACATCCTCACCGTTGAGGGTAATGACATCGCTCACGGCATCCACCACAAGCCCCATGATCCTGCCTGATACATCCAGGATCATGATTACCGTAAACTGGTCATGGTCCTTTATCTCCATGCCGAAGCGTTCTCTCAGGTCAATGACGGGCACCACAATCCCCCTGAGATTGAGCACTCCCTTGATGAAACTGGGGACGTACGGGATTGTGGTACAACTTTGGTATGCAATAATCTCATTGAGCTTGAGTATGGATATACCATAGGTCTCCGTACCCAGCTGGAAGGTTACATACTGATTGGACAGTGCTTTTGCCTCTTTAATCTGCTTAGCCATGGATGCACTCTCCATATTAAAATTCCTCAAAGTCGTCTTCGAAATCCGGAGCGGGTGGGGCCGCCTTTATGGGCTCGATTTTGGCTTTAACATGCTGCTGTTTCTTGTAGAAACTTTGTTTCACTTTTGTTCTTTGCTCTTCCCTGGAAACCTTAAACCGTGCAACCGTATTGGAAAGCTCTTTTGCCTCGTTGCTTAGGCTATCCGAAGTACTTGCGAGCTCTTCCACCGTGGATGCATTCTCTTGGGTGGTGGTGTCGATCTGGGTTATCGCCCGGTTCAGCTCATCCACCCCGCTTGCCTGTTCGCTGCTTGCCGCAGCTATCTCTTCCATGACCTGTGAGAGCTCCTGGATATGTTTAATAATCTCTTCCAAGGACTCACCGGATTTCTTCACCATAACATCGCCCGCACTGATCTTGTTGACTGTGTCTTCTATCAGGGCCTTGATCTGCCGTGCAGCATCGGCTGACCTCTGGGCCAGAGCACGCACTTCTTCGGCGACAACCGCAAACCCCTTGCCGTGCTCACCAGCTCGTGCTGCCTCTACAGCAGCGTTCAAGGCCAACAGGTTGGTCTGGAAGGCCACCTCGTTGACTGTGACGATGATATCACCGATCTTCTTGGATGCCTCAGAGATTTCGCTCATGCCCCTGACCAGTTCCTGCGCTGATTCACCGCTTACATTGGCCATGCGTACCATCTCGGTCGCCTTCTGGCGGCCGTCTGTTGCGTTTTCAGCATTATGTTTGATGGACGATGTCATCTGCTCGATGGTTGCAGCTACTTCTTCAATGGCGGATGCCTGCTCTTGTGTTGCATGGGAGAGACCCTGGGCCCCGGCCGCCACTTCCTTAGTGGATGAATCTACCTGTTCCGATGAGTCTTTCACCTTAGTGATGACCTCTTCGAGGTTTCCTACAAAGGTGTTGAACCAGGATGCGATCTCACCGATTTCATCTGTGGAGAGAACAGGCAGCCTCTTGGAGAGGTTAGCCTCGCCCTGGGCAATGTCCATCATGCTCTCCGAGATGCCTCTTGCCCTCCTGGCGATTTTGCCTGCGAATATCGCACCGATCACCGCCACGATGAGGGATGAAATTGCAAGGAATATATACATCTGGAGCTGCATGGATTTTACATCGGCAAGGACCTCAGGAGCAGGGACTGCACCCCATATGATCCAGTTCATTGGTTTGATGTAAGCAAGATAGCTTATCTTATCCTCGCCGTCGAATGTGTAATTGTAGACCCCTTGCTTTTTTTCAACAGCCTTTCTGTACCAGTCATACGTCTCATATGCCGTTTTATTGTTACGGAATTCGGCCTTGGGGTGATAGACGGTCAAGCCATCGGGCTGCATGATGACAAGATATCCTGACTCAAAGTATTTCTCCTTTGCAGCCTCGTTGATGAGGTCGTTCTTGAGGGACTTCATGAGCTGCTCCTTGATAATATCAAGATTCCCCTCAATTGCCGCACTGCGCACCTCAGCCATCCTGGCAAAAGAATCCACCTTTACCTTGAGGTATCTCATTGCCTGTTTCTGCATGAAACTGCTGGTACTGATTCCGACATAAATGATGGCAATGAGCAGTGGAATCAAGCCAGCGCATAGTACAAGAAATGCCAGCCGTTCTCGGAGCTTCCATTTTAGTGCCATATATGACTCCTTTGCCTTAAAAATTTTCTTTAAAATCTCTCATATCCGGAATTCATTCATGAATTAAACGCCATACGCTCAATACTGTGTACGTCCAGGATCAGTGAAACCCTGCCATTACCGAGGATTGTGGCCCCGGATGTACCCTCTATCTTTTTGAAATTTTTATCTATGCTCTTGATCACAGCCTGTGTCTGGCCAAGAACGTCGTCTACCAGAATGCCGAACCTGTTTTCAGCCCCATGGAGGACCACAACGAGCGCCTCGGTAGGGTCGATCTTGACGGAGGGGAGGTTGAAGAGTTGATAGAGACGAACCAGCGGGAGGTAGTCCCCTCTGATGTCCACAAGCTCACCTTTACCCTCAACGGTCTTGATCTCGGTCCGGGATGGCCGCACAGATTTGTCAATGACCGAGAGCGGGATGGTGAGCACTTCCGAACCTACTTTTACCATCATGCCGTCAATAATAGCCAACGTCAGAGGCAGCTTCACTCTGAAAGTAGAGCCTTTGCCATCCTCTGAGGAGATCTCTACGCTGCCTCTCAGCTCTTCGATATTTCGCTTCACCACATCCATGCCTACGCCCCTGCCGGAAAGCTCGCTGACAGTTTCCACTGTGGACAGGCCCGGTGCGAAGAGCATATCGAAGATCTCTTTGTCGGCATAGGACCTTCCCGCTTCAGCCTGACCTCTTTCAATGGCCTTGGCCAGCACTCTTTTTTTATCGATTCCCCTGCCGTCATCAGATATCTCAATGAAGATATTACCCTCAC
>JBEKLI010000061.1:0-8295 GCA_050010275.1 Desulfomonilia bacterium
CTTGAGATCCTTGTCAACCTCGGTCTTGACCTCTTCGGGCAGGCACTTGGCTTCTATCTCCTTGCGCAATTCATCCATTTCGTCATCCGCGTCGGTGCCGGATTCACCCAGCTCCTTCTTGATGGCCTTGAGCTGCTGCCTGAGATAATACTCCCGCTGGGCGTTGTTTATCTCGCCCCTGGCCTTCTCGCTGATCTTGGAGGAGAGCTCCAGGATATCGAGCTCCTCGCGGAGGCTTTCATAGAGGAGCGTATACTTTTTCTCGAAGGTATCCTCTTCGAGGATCTGCTGCTTCTTCACCACCGGGATGGGCAGGTTCGTGGCCGTGGTGGAGAGCAGCATGAGGGGGTCCTTGATCTTTGCAAGGTTTGAAAGCACGGTGTCCAGGTTCTGGTAGGACAGGCGTGCAAGCTGGGTCAGGAGGTCTCTCGTGGACAGCGCCAGTGCATAGATCTGCTTGTCCGGCGTGGCATCCTCGGAGAGGTAGGTGACGCGGACCTTCATGTAGGGGTGGTCCACGACCTTTTCTTCGAGCAGTACCTTCTGGATGCCCCTGATCATGATGGAAAGCTCGCCTGGTTTGGTTGAGGTGACCTTGGTGATTTTGGCCACACATCCGATGCGAAAGAGGTTTTCCCATGCCGCCGGGATAGGCTCGTAAGGTTTCCTCATGCCGACGGCAACGATCGAGCTGCCGCTGCTGTGAAACTCCTTGATAAGCGAAGCCGACGTGGGATTCGTCACGATGAGCGGCAGCACTGCTCCCGGAAGCAGAATAGCATCCTTGAGCGGCAGCACCGGCATGATCTCATGGAGTTCCTCGATCTCTAAAAGATCAGACTCGTCGTCGGTGTTTCGGAAGATATTTTTGAGCCAGTCCATACATAATTATGTAGGCGTGCGACGAGAGAAAGTCAATCTGAGGCTTATAGTCCTTCAGCTCATCCGTGAGTAGGGAACGATGACCCCGTCGGCTTCAATTGTTCTGTCTTCAATCATGCTGCCCATGCCGATGATCGTTTTTTTCCCGACGGTAGAGTCCTTTATCCACGTACTCGGCATGATCTTCACGCCATATCCGATCCGGCTTTTCCCCAAGATATGGACATTGGGCCAGATCTCAGCGTCATGTCCGATCCGGGTTGCAGGGCTGATCCACGTAGTTGCCGGGTCCACAAGGGTCACCCCTGATTCCATGAGGGCATTGTTGATGCGCTGCTGCATCCTTGTTTGTGCAATGGCAAGCTGGCCTCTGGAATTGATTCCGTATGCCTCGTCAGGGTCCATGACCAAGAAGGATACCACCTCCTCCGCCATGGCCGCCACATCCGTCAGATAAAACTCGCCCTTATTGTTGTCCGGAGAGATTTTTTCCACCGACGAGAGCAGGAATTTTTTATTTATCACGTAGACACCGGTATTTATCTCATCAATCTTCTTTTGTTTTTCCGTTGCATCGTTATGCTCTACAATGCCTTTAACATTACCTTTCTTGTCCCTGACAATCCTCCCATAACCGGATGGGTCTGCCAGGCGGGCCGTGAGGATGCCCATGTCCGCACCTGAGGTATGGTAGGCATTAAGAAGCCCTTCCAGGGATTCCATGCGAATCAGCGGCATGTCCCCGGGCAGGATGAGGACATGTCCGGCATGTGCTTCCAACAACGCCTTTTTTGCCATGAGAATGGCGTGGCCCGTACCGAGCTGTGGTTCCTGGACCACGACGTTGACATGGAAGGCATCGAGGTAGGGAATCACCTTGTTCCGTCCGTAGCCCACGACTGCGATTATGCCTTTGGTGATGTCGCGTACCAGGGTCAGAGAGTAATAAACAAGCGGATATCCTAAGATCTCGTGGAGGACCTTGGGGAGGTCCGATTTCAATCTGGTGCCTTTCCCGGCCGCAAGGATTATGCTACAAGTGGTGTCCATCAAGGTGTCTTGCTATCATAAAGAAGAGGGTTTCGCAACCGTAGCAGATCTTTTAATGGCCTTGTAAAAGACGGTTGCATTTGTTAAGAGGGCGGGAGCAACCGATCCTCATTGCGAAAGGAGAAGTATCGTATGGTCTTGGAATGGGTCTCAGGACTGTTCTCAAATGATCTCGCCATCGACTTGGGCACGGCCAACACCCTGGTCTATGTGAGAGACAAGGGGATCGTGCTTTCGGAGCCCTCCGTGGTGGCGGTAAAGATGGAGCACGGCGGGATAAACCGGATCGTTGCCGTCGGTACCGACGCCAAGAAGATGCTGGGAAGGACACCGGAAAACATACAGGCCATCAGACCCATGAAGGACGGTGTCATTGCCGATTTTGAGGCGACCGAGGCCATGTTGAAGTATTTTATCACCAAGGTGCACCAGAGGAGGCTGTTTGTACGCCCGCGGGTCATCATCTGTGTCCCTTCCGGGATAACCCAGGTGGAAAAGAGGGCCGTCAAGGAATCGGACGAGGCGGCAGGGGCCCGTGAGGTCTATATCGTGGCCGAGCCAATGGCGGCGGCCATCGGAGCCGGTCTGCCCGTAACCGAGCCCATCAGTTCCATGATCGTCGATATCGGCGGCGGCACCACCGAGGTGGCGGTGATCTCTTTGTCCGGCATCGTGTATACCAACAGCGTGCGCGTTGCGGGCGACAAGATCGACCAGGCCATCATGCAATATATCAAGCGTGAGTACAACCTGCTGATCGGCGAGAGGACCGCTGAGATCATCAAGATCATGATCGGTTCTGCAGCAAGTGACGATGTGGAGAAGACCATAGAAGTCAAGGGCAGGGATCTTGTGGATGGTATCCCCAAGATCTTCACCATCAGCTCTGAAGAGATCCGCAAGGCATGCCAGGGGCCGGTCAGGACCATCATCGACGCCGTCCGTGTCGCCCTGGAGCAGACCCCTCCGGAGCTTGCAGCGGACATTGTCGACAGGGGCATCGTGCTTACCGGCGGCGGGGCCCTGTTCAAGAACCTCGACAAGCTCATCCGGGAGGAAACGGGCCTGCCCGTCATTATTGCCGAAGACCCCCTTTCTACGGTGGCACGTGGGGCAGGTAAACTCCTGGATGACATTGATCTGTTAAAGGACGTCACGATTTCAAGTTGATGGAACACGGCAATACGCCCAAGATTATCCTGATCACCGTTGCCCTCGCAATCGTGATTGTGCTTCTCTCTTTGGGTCAGTACCGCTCACTCTCCTTCGGCCTGAACCCTGTTCGGGAAGGCTTTTTCATAGCCGAGAAGGTCGTCACCGCGCCGTTTCAATTCGCATATGATCTATGGGCCGACTATGTGGCCCTGGTGAACACCCGCGCTGAGAACAAAGAACTCAAAAAGAGCCTTGAGCAGACTCAGGTCCGTTGTATGACAATGCAGGAGCTTAAGAGCGAGAATGAACGGTTAAGGATCATGCTGAGTTTTCGGGGCGAACATCCGGATTTCAAGCTGATCCCGGCACGGCTCCTCTCCCAGGACATCACAAACGTGTTCAAGACCGTCATGATCGACCGGGGGGGTACGAGCGGCTTTTTTGCTAACATGACCGTGGTGTCGCCCTTGGGTATGGTTGGAAGGACCCTTACCGTATCCCCCCACACCTCCCAGGTGCTGCTCATCACGGACCCCAACAGCGCTGTTCCGGCTATTATCGAAGAGACTCGCGTGAAGGGCATCATAAAGGGCACGGGCACAAACATGCTCAGCCTGGGATATGTGCGCAACACCGAACTGGTGCAGGTGGGGAGCATAGTTGTCACCTCCGGCCTGGAAGGCATCTTCCCAAAGGGTTTAAGGATAGGACGTATCGCCGAGATAAAGCGCGATCCCCACAAGATCTTCATCAAGATCATGGTGAGCCCGTGCGTGGAGATGTCAAAGATCGAGAGTGTATTCGGGGTGGGCTCACATGCTGCGGACGCAGATTAGCCTCTTGGGCATTATCTTCCTGGCCGTATTCATCGAGACCGTTTTAATCCCGGGCGTTTGGAGCGGATTACGCATTGATCTCTTCATAGGCATGATCATCGGCATCATTATCCAGATGAGCTTTTCTGAAGGGCTCGCCTTTGTCATGGTTGCATCCATCATCCTCCAGGCATTTTCCGGCGCCAGGCCGGGCCTCGTTCCGATGCTCTACCTGTGTACCTATCTTATTGTCTATCTCCTCAAGGGTATCGTATACCTGGAGAACGTCTTTACCCAGCTCATCCTTGCCATGGTTATCTATATACTTGCTGCCAGTTCGCTGGTTGTCTCCCTGGACCTGAACCTGACACGGTCCGAACTTATTCCGCTTGCAACAGGCGCGGTGCTCACCGGTCTGATGAGTCCCCTGATGGTTGTCCTTGTAGACCGCCTGAAGAAAGCCTATGAAGCCTAACATCACGAACCCCCAGCTTGATGAAGACCTCAAGAAGAAGTCGTTGTACTTGATCATCTTTGTATTGACACTCCTCGGCATTTTGGTGATGCGGCTCTTTGTCATGCAGATCATCAAGGGTTCGTATTATGAGGGACTCTCCGAGAACAACCGTGTCCGCATCATTGCGGTGCCTGCCGCCCGGGGAAAGATCCTGGACAGGGCGGGAGTAGTATTTGCCGACAACAGGCCCGCCTACAACGTCATGGCTTTGCCTGAGGACATCTCCAATCCAAAAGAGATATCCGAACGCCTTGCGCCGCTTTTGGATAAGCAGCCACTTGAGATCCGGCAGGCAATCCTGCAGGGTAAAAGCAAACCCTACGACCCTCTGACCGTGGCAAGGGACATCACCTTTGAGCAGGTGGCCAAGATCGAGACTCAGATGTTCAATCTCCCGGGTGTCTCCATCGAGACCATTCCGGAGCGTGAGTATCTTTACCAGTCCCTTGGCTGTCATATGCTGGGGTTCATCGGTGAGATCTCCAAAAGGCAGCTTGAAGAGCAGAGCGATGAGGATGACTATGCACCGGGAGATCTAGTCGGTAAAAGCGGGATCGAGCTTATCTACGAGGATACACTGAAGGGGGAGAAGGGCAAAAGGGTCTTTGAAGTGGATGCGCGGGGGCACAGGGTCAAGGTGCTCGGTGAGGAGGAGCCTGCCCCGGGCAAGGACGTGAAGCTCACCGTCGATCAGGGGCTTCAGGCCATAGCATCGGAGGACCTCGGTGAAAGGGCAGGTGCCGTGGTCGCCATGGTCCCCTCCACAGGCGAGGTCCTTGTTATGGAGAGCACCCCCGGTTTCGACCCTGCCATCTTCGCCTCATCCATGACCCCCGGAGCGTGGAAGCAGATCATAGATGATCCCTTGGACCCCCTGGAGAACCGATGCATAAGGGGCACATATCCTCCGGGATCGGTCATGAAGATTATTGTGTCCCTGGCAGGGTTGCGTACGGGTATCCTTGACCCCAATGCACGGGTGTTCTGCCCCGGTTCTTATAAAATCGGCAATATGACCTTCAGGTGCTGGCAGTCGCACGGGCATGGAAGCCTTGACCTGATAAGCGCTATAGCCCAGTCATGCGATGTGTATTTCTACACGCAGGGAAGGGCGCTGGGAATCGATAACATCGCGGCTACGGGCTTTCAGCTCGGGCTTGGTGCCAAGACCGGTATTGCTCTTCCCGACGAGTTGCCGGGTCTTATGCCCACCAAGAAATGGAAACGGCAACGGTTTCACCAGCCCTGGCATCCGGGTGAGGATGTGATCTCCGCCATCGGCCAGGGCTATACGCTGGTCACCCCCCTTCAGGTTGCCAAGGCCATGAGTGCAATAGTCAACGGCGGCAAGGTCTATACACCCAAGATCCTTGTCGAAGGAGAGCCTGTGCTGGAGAGGGATATCGCCATCCCCAGCCGGCAGCTCGCCCTCATCAAGGAAGGTCTCAAGGAAGCGGTGGAAGACGCCCACGGCACGGGTCACGCCATCTATGATCCTGAATTATCCATCGGGGGGAAGACGGGCACGGCCCAGGTAGCCAGGGGATATGTATCAAAGCGGCCCGATGAGTCGGATATCCCCTACAAGTATCGCGACCATGCCTGGTTCTTCGGGATCTCTCCGATCGAGAAACCGGAGATTGTGGTGGTGGCTCTGCTGGAGCATGCCGGGCATGGCGGCTCTGTTTGTGCACCCATTGTCAAGGATGTCATAAAGGGGTATTACCACAGGAAAGAGACCTCGCATGAGCAGATACACCAAGATATCCGAAAACCTTGACCGAAGTATCCTTTGGACCACGGTCTGCATCATGGCTATCGGGCTGCTCTGCGTCTACAGCTCGACTTTTGGCATCGGCAGCAGTATCTTCTTCAGACAGATGGTGGGGATATGCATCGGCACCGTCTTTCTTGCAATCGCCTTTATTGTGGATTACCGGACGCTCATGTACTCTGCATGGCCTTTCTACGGTCTGGGGGTCGTGGCTTTGCTCCTGGTGTTCCTCATCGGAAGGGAGGTTTCCGGTGCAAGGCGGTGGATCGTCTTCGGGCCGATGCACATGCAGCCGTCAGAGTTCGCCAAGATCTTTGTGATCATCTGGATGGCGTATTGGGGGGAGAAGAAAAAACACATCCTGTCCCACGGCATCAGGGAGCTCTTCTTCCCTGCTATTATCATCTTCATACCCGTGACACTCATCCTGCTGGAGCCCGATCTCGGTACGGCGGCAATCATCGCTTTCATTGCCTGTGCCATGTTTCTCATGCTGGGGATCAAACGCTCCACGATACTCACATTGGCCGGATTGTTTCTTGCCGGATTGCCTTTCTTATGGTTTTCACTCAAGGACTATCAAAAGAACCGTGTGTTAACGTTTCTTGATCCCTCACGCGATCCTTTAGGCAGCGGTTACCATGCCATACAATCAAAGATCGCCGTCGGGTCGGGCGGGCTTATCGGCAAGGGGTTCCTCCACGGGACCCAGACCCAGCTCAAGTTCCTGCCCGAGCATCATACCGATTTTATCTTTTCCGTAGTGGCCGAGGAGTGGGGGTTTTTAGGTTCCGGTATCCTCATATTGCTTTATCTGCTCTTGATCACCAGGATCATAACCGTCGGCATCAAGGCCAAGGACCGGTTCGGGGCGCTCTTATGCTTCGGCATTGCCGCCTATTTCACGCTGCATGTGTTCATCAACATATCCATGGCCATTGGGATCTTCCCGGTGGTGGGGGTGCCGCTGCCCTTCATCAGCTACGGCGGGTCGTTCATGATGATCAACCTCATCTGCATCGGGATCGTGCTGAATGTGGCGTGGAGAAGGTTTATATTCTAGTGATCAGTGAATAGTGATGAGTGATCAGAGAAGGTGGTGGAACACATATTCTTCCTTGACCGTGGGCATAAAATAAAAAGAGCTTCTCATGCTCTTTCTGTTCACTGTTCACTTGTCACTTATTACTTATCACTGGGGCGATAGCATTCACCTTCCTGGACGATCAGCCCTTTTTCCAGAAGCCCTTCCAGATGCTTCCGGATCATCTGCTCCTCGCCGAACCAGAGGAGCTCGTCCGAGACCGAGGCGTGGTCCGCATCGTAGAAGGGAGAAAGCCTCACGAGATCCTCTATGCCCATGAGAGGCGATTGCGAAAGGAGGTCCAGGATCTGCCGGTCGCGCTCATCAAAGAATGCGGTGAAGGAATGGAGCCTCTTCTTGATGTACGGGTTCTTGATGGGCCGTGCATGGGACGAGAGGTAGACCTCTGCGGGCAATTCCGTGATCCGTGCGATTGAATTTTTGAACAACGTTATGTCGCACTCCAGGTTGCCGTACCACGGCCCGAAGGGGCTCAGGTCAATGTCAAACCCCATGAGGATCTTCTTATCCGGCACCCAGAAGCAATAGTGATCATTCAAGTGCCCCGGGGTGTACAGTGCCACGAAGCTCAAGGAGCCGGTGGAGAATTCATATTCATGGCTGAAGGTGGAGGTGATGGTGAAGTCCCTGAACCCGGTGAGCCCCGGGTAGGACTCCATCCAGGTTGTGAAGAGCTGCTCGCCCACAAAACGCAATGCCAGGAGCTCTGCCGTCGCTACGGTATCGCTGTCCTCTTCGGGAACCATGATCTCGGAGCCTAAGGTCTTATCGATCATCCAGCATCCCGAGGTATGGTCCAGGTGGGAGTGCGAAACAAATACCCGGTCTATCCGTACCTCTGAGCAGAGCTTCTCAATGATGTCCAGCGCGTTCTGGACGACGTTCGGGTAATCCGCTTCGCCGAGGTACTTCAACATCTGGCCCGCGATTTGGTTGACCGCCGCGCCCGTGTGATTCTGGGCCAGGCCCACCGTCTGGAGGACGCGCCGGTTGGGCA
>JBEKLI010000062.1:0-8284 GCA_050010275.1 Desulfomonilia bacterium
ACTCCGTCTTCGGCCCTCGTAACCCTGATCTTTAAGACACCGTCAATGAATTTGGCCTCTATCTTCTCAAGGTTGAACCGCTCGGGGATATCCAGTTCCCTGGTAAACTTACCAAAACCGCGTTCCATCCTTATGTATCGGACCCCTCTATTGGCCAGCACATCCTTTTTCATGCCGGTGATCATCAAGGTCCTTCCTATTACCTCGACGTTCACATCATCAGGGTTGACCCCCGGAATCTCCAGTTCGACGCACAGCCCATCGGAGTTCTCATACACATCGAGTGCCGGGTAATAGACGCCGAGTCTTTCCTCGTTTGCGTCCGGCCCCAAGAGCAATCCTATAACTTCTTGAAATCTCAAATTAAACATTTAAAGTCCTCTTTTTCTATAAGTCAATAATACCTTTATAGGATCAGTTCATTGCAAGTCAAGATCCTGTGTCGTTCCCATCTTTCTCATCGGAAAAAGGGGGATGATAAATTGAGAGGTTTTTCCTTAAAGATTATCAAATGGTCAGCAGATGCGGGGGATTAACTCCCCTTCAGGGAGATCCAACTCCCTCGATCCACCCACAACGGTGCGCAGGATGACCCGGCTGCGGCCTGTCTGGGTGACCCTACCGATGACGGCTGCACTGCCTCCCAGAGGATGGCCTTTCATGGCGGAGAGAACCTTGTCCGCATCGGATCCGGCACAGATCACCACCATCTTCCCTTCGTTGGCAATGAATATCGGATCAAACCCCAGGATCTCACAGAGCCCCCGTACATCATCCCGCACCGGGATCTGTTGCTCCTCGATCTCAAAGGCGAGCGATGAGGCCATAGCTGCCTCCACCAGGACCGCACCGAGCCCGCCCCTGGTGGCGTCGCGCATGAAACGGATGTGCTTGCTCACGGCCAGGACATCCTCAACCAGGCCGTTCAGGGCTGCAGAATCAGAGAGGATGTTGGATCTGAAGCCGAGGTCCTGCCTGGTGCTGAGGATTGCTGCACCATGATCGCCGATGGTACCGCTTACGATAATACAATCGTCTTTTCTGATGGACTTGGGAGATATGGCTGCTTTATATTCCACTATCCCAAGGCCTGAGGTATTGATAAAGATCTTATCGGCCGAGCCCTTGGGCACCACCTTGGTATCACCCGTGACTACCTGAACGCCGGCGGTCTTCGCGGCTTTGCCCATGGAGGTGATGATCCTTTCGAGATCATGTTTGGGAAAACCTTCTTCCAGAATGAGACCAACACTGATAAACAGCGGTTTTCCACCGCACATGGCAATGTCGTTCACCGTGCCGTGTATTGCAAGTGAACCGATGTCGCCGCCGGGGAAGAAGATAGGATCCACCACATAGGAATCCGTAGTGAAACAAACCTTCTTTTTCCCAATGGCGATAACTGCACTGTCAAGCATCTGGTCGAGGTAATCGTTCTTGAACACCGGCATGAAGGCATCATGAATCAGGGCATTCATGAGCAACCCGCCGCTGCCGTGCTCTAAGAGTATCCTTTCATCCTTCATAAGCATATGCCCCTTTCAATATCTTGGTTGTAGGAGCGCCTTCAGTTGCGGCTGTCGCGGCTTTGAGCCGCTCCTACAATTTCTTTATCATCCTTGTCCCTGCAATAACCGCCTGGCCCAGGGACACACCACCGTCATTCGTAGGCACCCTCTGATGGGTGAAGACTTCGATCCCTGCCTTTTCAAGCTCATGGGTACATCCTTCAAGAAGAATCCTGTTCTGGAAGCAACCGCCCGAGAGGACCACCCTATCGATGCCTGTGCGGTCCCTTAAAAGATCGGCCATATCCATGAATGAAGCAATGAGTGTGGCATGGAATGAACTTGCCAGTCCTGCCGTGTCCATGCCTGCGAGACTGCCTTCCACCAGGGACTTGATGGCCGGTATGATATCCAGAACGGATGTTTCTCCATCCTGAACGATATGATAGGGAAGGATATCCCCGAAGCCCGGTCTTGCTACAGCCTCCAGATCCATGGCCGCCTGGCCCTCGAAACTGACGGAGCGCTTCAGGTCCAGGATGGATGCAACACCGTCGAAGACCCTGCCCAGAGAAGAAGTGAGCGGACTGTTTATGCCCGTCTCAAGTATCCTTTCCAGGCTTTCATACGAGTATCCCTGCGGGACAAGACCGAGCAGAGAAGCCACATCGGCCCATTGATCCTGGTAGGCCGCTTTCAGAAGACTCACGCCGAAGCGCCATGGCTGCTTGATTGCCGCCTCCCCACCCAGAAGAGGCAGGTATTTCAGGTGGCCGGCCCTTTCATAAACTGCTTCATCCGCGATCAGGAACTCGCCGCCCCATATGCAACCATCCTCGCCGTAACCTGTGCCGTCCATGGAAAGGCCGATGACCCTGCCGGTGATGCGGTTATCCGCCATGCAGCTCACGACATGTGCGTGGTGGTGCTGGATCTTGATGACCTCATTGGCGCCGAGCTGTGAAGCCATGCGCGTGGAGTAATACCTGGGGTGGAGGTCGCAGGCAACTATCCCGGGCCTGCACTGAGTGATGTGCTGCATGCGGGCCACTGTCTCATGCAGGAAATCCCTGGCAAGGGGGGTCTCCAGATCGCCGATGTGGGGGCTCAGGTAAGCGAAACCTCCTTTAAGGATACAGATCGTGGCCTTGAGATGAGGTCCCAGCGCCATCACCTCGGGTAGTGATTCCTTAAGGAGCACGGGCCTGGGGGCATATCCCCGTGAGCGCCTTAAGGGGTATGGCCTGTTCCTGGCTACCATGGCCACCGAATCGTCGCAGCGTACTAAAATCTCCCGGTTGTGCACCAGGAATGCGTCGGCAATGCCATTAAGACGGCTTACGGCCTCTGCATTTTCGATGCAGATGGGCTCGTCCGTCTGGTTTGCGCTTGTCATGACGAGTGCGGTAAAATCACTTTTCAGGAGAAGGTGATGGAGCGGGGTATAGGGCAACATGATGCCCAAGGTGCTCATGCCGGGTGCAACCAGGTGGGAGACCGGAGAATCCTGCCTCGCGCTCAGCAGCACGATGGGTCTGGATGGAGACAGGAGCAGCTGCCTCTCCTCATCGGATACATATGCAATTGTACAGGCATGTGTGACGTCTCTCACCATGATGGCCAGCGGTTTTTCTTCCCTATATTTCCGGCTTCTCAGCTTCTGTACTGCTTCGTTGTTCGTGGCATCCACACAAAGGTGGAACCCGCCGAGACCCTTGACGGCAAGGATGGAGCCTGCCTTTATGCGTGTGATGGTTTCTGTCAGAGCATCTTTTGTCGGGATCTTTTTCCCCTGTTCATCAAGAAGGGTCAGCCTGGGACCGCACACGGGGCATGCATTGGGCTCGGCATGGAATCGCCTGTTTGCAGGGTCCTCATATTCAAGCCTGCACTGAGCGCAGAGGGGAAAGACGGACATGGAGGTTCGCTCACGGTCGTAGGGGATGTCCTTGATGATGGTGAGCCTTGGCCCGCAGTTGGTGCAGTTTATAAAGGGGTAGTTGTGGCGCCTGTCGGCAGGGTCAAAGAGCTCTGTCAGACACTCATCGCACGTGGCGATGTCGGGTGAGATATGCACGTCGGATCTGCCGGATGAGACGCTCTCGATGATCCGGAATACCTGCTCCCCTTCAGGGGCTACCTCGAACGAGGTGATCTCGTATATCTCAGCCAATGGGGGTGTCTGTGTCCTGACCTGGGAGATGAAGCCGTCGATGGCATCCTGTGGCCCCTCGACCTCGGCAATTACCCCTTGGGTGGAATTGCGGACATACCCAACAAGGCCGTTACTTACAGCCAGGCGGTAGATGAACGGTCTGAACCCTACGCCCTGGACGATCCCTGAAAACTTGTAGCGGGCCCTTCTGGTCACGAACGCCTTTGTTTGAACTGCTCGATCCGGTCGGTTATCCAGGCAAGCCAGTCAGGCAGGCCTTCATTTGTCTTGCAGGAGACCTCGAAAATCTTCAAGTTCGGGTTGCACTTTAATGCATCGGTCTTTGCCTTTTGAAGGTCGAAGCTCACATACGGCATGAGGTCCATTTTATTTATGAGCAGCACGGATGATTCATGGAACATGAGCGGATACTTTGAAGGCTTGTCCGCACCTTCGGGTGTGGAAAGGATCATGACCTTGTCGTTCTCTCCGATCTTGAATTCCGCCGGGCACACCAGGTTGCCCACGTTCTCGTTGATGAGCAGGTCCACACCGTCAAGGGCAAGGTCGGCCAAAGCTTCCCGCACCATGTTGGCGTCGATATGGCATCCGCCACCCGTGTTTATCTGGACCACCGGGATATTAAGTTTTGCCACACGCTCGGCATCGTATGTGTCCTGGATGTCGCCTTCAATCACGGCAATACTATATTTATCTTTCAGTCCCTCAATGGTTCTCTCCACGAGCGTGGTCTTGCCTGCGCCGGGTGAGCTCATGAGGTTGATGACGTATATGCCTTTCTGATTGAACAGGCTGCGGTTACTCTGAGCAATTCTGTCATTCGCATCCAAGACCTGTTTCACAACACTGATGGTGGCCACATCTCCTCCTTTCCCTTAATGACACTTGTAGTATGTGGAGCATGTCCCCTCCCGGGATACCATGCAAGGTCCGATGGGGTTTTGGGGGTTGCATGCATGCCTGAAGAGCGGGCACTCATGGGGGGTGGCAATGCCACGCAAAATGGAGCCGCACATACAGCCCATGATATCGCTCGATTCCATGATGGGGACATCGAACCTTGCCAGCGCATTGAACGAGGCGAAAACATCCTTGAATACCAGCCCGCTGTCATTGATAACCCCCAGACCTCTCCATTCAGCGGGTACGCTCATGAAGACCTCTTTGAGCATTTCTTTAGCCTTGATGTTTCCTTCAGGCTTCACTGCTCTGCTGTACTGGTTTTCGACCGTAAAATTTCCTTCCACGATCTGGCCCAAGAGCATATGAATGCCTTCCAGGATATCCACGGGCTCGAAACCGGTGATGACTGCCGCCCTGCCCCGCTTGGGGATCTCTCTATAGCCTTCAAAACCAATGATGGTGCTGACATGTCCCGGGCATATGAAGCCGTCGAGGACGAGCTCCGGGTCGTCTAGAAGCACCTTTATGGCAGGTGGGATAATCTTGTGCACAGAAAAAATTGAAAGATTTCTTATGTTTTTTTTCAGGCAGGTCTTCACCATGGAGGCCACCGTGGGTGAGGTAGTCTCAAACCCGATGCCCATGAAGATGACCTCTTTGGCGGGATTTTGTGCAGCCACCTCGATGGCCTCAATGGTCGATGCCACCACGCGAACATCCGCCCCTTGCGCCCTGATCTTCTGGAGGCTGTTGCCGCCTGAGCCGGGAACACGGAGCATGTCGCCGAAGGTGGTAAAGATGACATTCTTCTTCTGAGCCAGCGACATTGCGGTATCCACATCCCTGCCCGAGGTCACGCATACGGGACAACCCGGCCCTGAGATAAGTCTGATACTCTCAGGCAGCAGAGTCCTGATCCCATAGTGGCCGATGGCATAGGTGTGGCTGCCGCATACCTCCATGAGAGCAACAGGCCTTCCTATCTGATGAGCTCGTGCCTGGATGGCATTCTTCAGGCGCGTGGCGATGGCGCCGTCACGGTACTCGTCAATATATTTCATGTTCCAAGAGCTCCTTGAGCAAGGCAAGCTTCTCCTGGGCTTGGGCCTCATCCACCTTGTGGATGGCATACCCTGCATGGCACAATACATAGTCGCCGAGCCCGACCTCCTCATCGATTATGTCAAGGCAGACCTCTCTCTTGGTGCCGCCGATATCTATGAGAGCATAATTGTTCTCATCAATGGTTATGATCTTTCCGGGAAAACCTATGCACATCTTGGACGCCTCCTAGTCTACCTCCATCTCCATGATCCTTAAATCCTCCGTCCCTGCCTTCAGGACTACATCATTTGAGCTGCAGAGAGGGCATGGTGAAGGAAATTCTTCTACTGCAGAGTCGCCCCCGCAGTCAAGGCACGATACGATAATGGGTGTAATATCATACTCGAGCTGTGCCCCTTGGGCCAGGGTATCCTTGGACAGCACCTCAAAGGCAAATTCAAGGGCCTTCGGCTCGATGCAGCTCAGGGCGCCAAAGGAAAGCTTCACAGCCTTAACACTGGTAAAATGGTGATTGCGCGCATATTCAAAGATGATATCCATGATGGATGCAGTGAGTGACATCTCGTGCATCAGGTGTGTACCTCACCCGTGTTGAGCCCGAGTTTTGCGAGCTCCTGGAGCAGGAGTTTCTCCATGGCGGGGAATGCTTCCTTCATCTTCGGTGTCATCTCAAGCTCCATGGTGCCGTAACTCTCAGGTATGATGCACAGGAAGATGACTTCGGGTAATTCACCCATAAGATCGGCCATGGAAAGCACATCCGGGAATTCCACCTCATGGGCGGTGGTAGGGTCCGGCATCCTAAGCATCATCTCTTCCTGGGTAAAACGATACATAGCGCCGGGTTCCTCATTGAGCTTGATGACATCGACAGCGATGAGGCAGCTGGAGCTTGTGACGATGTCCAGAAGACGGTATCCCAGGGTGCCGCCGTCGAGTATGCGTACGGAATCTTTGAAATCGTGCCTCTCTAAAAACCACTTGATGAAGTGGACCCCGAAACCCTCATCCTTCAGCAGGATGTTGCCGAGACCGAGGACCGTTATCTGCTTTGTATCCGCCATATTTTTTCTAACCTGTTCAGAGTGCATAAAGGGGGAAAGGCATTAAACCTTTCCCCCTCTTAAATTTCTTATAAGCGGGGTGTTATCACCCCCGTCCTCGTTTATTCGTGAGCCTTCCGGAAAACCCTCCCACTAACCATAGATGAGATGGTCCCTTCTTTGAACACGATGTCATACCAGAATGCCATATAGATATGTACCACAACGAACAGGATGACGAGCCATGTAAAGACATGATGGATAAACCTCACGGTCGCCAGCCCGCCAAGTGCCTTCTGGAGCGGATGAAGCACGGTATAGGAAAAACCGATCACACCGCCGCTGTAATCAACACCTGTCATGATAAGCCCGGTGACCACAAGCACAAGGAGCATGAGCAACACCCCACCATAGGCAAGAGACTGGAGCGGACCGTAGAGGTAGTTGTGCTTGGGCCTCTTTTCAGAAATGAGCAGGTAGAACTTGATCTGGGTCCAGAAGTTTTGTGTGTCGGTCCATGCGAAGAAGTCCTTGAAGTCGGCATGGAACCTGCTGAAGAACATCAGATAGACCCTCCAGATGAAAACGAAGGTGAGGATGATCCCGCACAATAGGTGTACATACCTTGCATAGCCCATCATGAACTTGTTGATGGTCTCTCCGGGCACCACCTCAACCGAGATGGAAGGAGGTATCAGGCTGTTGAAGGTAATGTTGGTGGTCTCTGCCGATAAATTTGTAAAGGGACGTGCAATATAGAAGCCTGTGATGATCAGCCCTAATATGCTGATGACCATCAGCCAGTGATTCACCCGTATTGCCAGGCTCCACTCTTTCGTTACGGTAATAGTATCCACGTGGGTCCCTCCTTAGTCTTTTAGAGAACCCGGAACTTTTTGATCTCGTCCGTGTCGGGCCTGATGATGTGGACCGCGCATGCCATGCAGGGGTCAAAGGAGTGGATCGTCCTCAAGATCTCGAGGGGCTGATCCGGGTTGGCAAGCTTGGTGCCGATAAGGGATTCCTCGTACGGACCCCTCTTCCCGTCCTTGTTGCGCGGGGCGCAGTTCCAGGTGGACGGAACGATGGCCTGGTAGTTCTTGATCAGATGGTCTTCGATGACGACCCAGTGACCCAAGGCACCGCGAGGCGGTTCGGTCATACCGCGGCCCCTGCCCGACTTGGGAACTGCGCATCGGGTCCAGGTCCTGGTATCGCCGGCCTTGATGTTTGCAACAAGCTCACCCACCCATACTTCCGCATGGTCGGCGACAAGCTTGGTCTCCAGCAACCTGGCTGCGGTCCTTCCGAGTGTTGAGAAGAGAACGGTGGCGGGCAGGCCTGTGGCCTTCAGTGTGTTGTCAACCAGGGGTTTGATCCTCTCGTCACCCTGGGCATAGCCAAGGACCATACGTGCGAGCGGTCCGACCTCAAAGGGCTGTCCGTCATAGTTCGGCGCCTTGCACCAGGTATACTTCTCGCCCCCCTTGACATTCCCTTTTGCATCCAGACCCGTATATTCGGGATCTGTTGTTCCGACATAAGGATGCAGCGGCTGATCGCTCTTATACCATGAATGGGTGCTGTCC
>JBEKLI010000063.1:0-8259 GCA_050010275.1 Desulfomonilia bacterium
TTCATAAATGCCGATAAATTTGCGGTCATGACCCGCGGTGCAGTGCTCCTGAACTTCGCCAGGAGGGAGCTGGTCAATACCGCTGACCTGCAGAAGGCCATTGCCGATGGGATCGTGAGCTGTTATGTGACAGACTTTCCCGATGAAGAACTTATAAAAATGGATAAATGCATAGCCATTCCGCATCTGGGTGCTTCGACCGAGGAATCTGAAGAAAACTGCGCGATTATGGCTGCTATGCAGCTGATGGATTTTCTGGAAAATGGGAATATTAAAAACTCTGTCAACTTCCCCGAGTGTTTTCTTGACAGATCGGGTAATCAGAGATTGACCATCTCTAACCAGAACTCGCCGGGTAAGATTGAAAAAATTACGCACCTTTTCGCCGATAGCAATCTCAACATCGCCGACATGCTCAATAAAAGCAAAGGTAATATTGCCTATAATATTATTGATGTTGATGGCGGTATTAACGACGACCTGATAAAGAAAATAAGATCGATTGAAGGTGTAATAGCGATCAGAGTACTGTAAAAAAACTCCGCAAAAGTTTTACGTTTAAGCAAAGTGTCTGGTGTATGCCGGACACTTTGCTTAGGCTCTTGTATAGAATATCTATTCTGTGCCGGCTGCTTTCCTTGGTCAGATCTTGTTTTCGTGTCGGTTTTCTCTTTGTAAGATCAAGTTGCAGCTCATGCATCACTGATCACACAATGCTGATCACTCTTCTTCCCTCTCTTGTGGTTGACACCTCAAGAACCATTTGTTACAAGTGCTCCGAACCTATAATCCAGGCTAAGGAGGAGGCTTGAAGATTTTAGTGAGCGATAAGCTGTCCGATGCTGGCGTGGAGATCCTTAAGAGCGGTGGTTTTACTGTTGATGTCAAGACAGGTTTGAAGCCGGAAGAACTCAAGGAAATCATCGGCGATTATGATGCACTCGTGGTCAGATCAGCAACAAAGGCTACGGCAGAAATCATTGCTGCCGGCAAGAAGCTGAAGGTCATCGGCCGTGCCGGCGCCGGTGTCGACAACATAGATTCGGTTGCTGCAACAAAACAAGGCGTCGTGGTTATGAACACCCCTGGCGGCAATACGGTTACAACCGGCGAGCATGCCATTGCCATGATGATGGCATTGACCAGAAACATCCCGCAGGCAGATGGCTTTATGAAGAGCGGCAAGTGGGAAAAGAAGGCCCTCGAGGGCAGAGAGGTCACCGGTAAGACCCTTGGCATCATCGGCATGGGCAGGGTCGGAAGTGTGGTGGCATCCCGGGCCCAGGGGCTCAAGATGAACGTGGTCGTCTACGACCCGTTCATCACCAAAGATATCGCTGAAAAGCAGGGTATAGACCTGATAACGAACCTCAATGACCTCTATGCCCGCTCCGATTACATTACCGTACATACCCCGAAGTCAAAGGAAACCATGGGTCTGGTCGGCAAGGAAGCCTTTGCCAAGATGAAGAAGGGTGTGTTCCTTATCAATTGCGCGAGAGGCGGGATCGTGGATGAGAAGGCATTGATCGAGGCACTGGATTCCGACAAGGTTGCGGGTGCGGCCCTAGACGTGTTCGAGAAGGAGCCGCCTGAAGACTGGTCGCTGCCCAAACACCACAAGGTCGTCGCCACGCCGCACCTCGGCGCATCCACCCATGAGGCACAGGAAAATGTGGCATTGGCCGTTGCAGAGCAGATCGTGGATTACCTTAAGAACGGGATCATACGCAATGCCGTGAACGCCCCTTCCGTGTCGCCCGAGATGTTGCCCAAGGTGAAACCGTATATCGATCTGGCTGAGAAGATGGGTCGTTTCATGGGCCAGATCATCGGCCAGGTAATCTCCGACAGACTCAAGAAGGTGACGATAAATTACACAGGAGCTGCCGCCAACTTCGATACCAAGCCGGTCACCATTGCAGGGCTCAAGGGGCTTCTCTCGGCCATTGCCGACGATGTGAACTACGTGAACGCCCCGGTGCTGCTCAAGGAAAGGGGAATCGACCTCGTAGAGTCACTCAGCTCCAAGGAGGAGATCTTCGCCAACACCATTGAAATAACCCTCGATTTCGACAAGGGCACCCGGTCTTTGGTGGGCTCGGTCTTCAAGCCGGACGACCTGAGGATCGTCAGGATCGATAATTACGCCATCGAGGTGATCCCGGAAGGGACCATGCTTGTTATCTATAACAAAGACATGCCGGGCACGGTAGGCAACATCGGCATGACACTGGGCGAGGCGGGAATAAACATCGCAAGACTCTTCCTCGGACGCGACCGTCTGGAAGGCACTGCCATTATCATTATCAACGTTGATGCCGAAGTACCTAAGAAGGTCATTGAGAAGATCCGGAAGGTGCCGAACGCCCTTTCCGTTCAGGAGGTCTTCATCTAGGCCTATAGCCAAGGAGGATCCTTAATCATGGCGAACATCGTGGTGGTAGGCACCCAATGGGGTGATGAGGGTAAGGGCAAGATAGTTGATCTGCTCACCGAAAAGTCCGACCTTATCATCAGGTTTCAAGGCGGCAATAATGCAGGCCATACCCTCGTCGTAGGCGAGAAAAAGGTTGTTCTCCATCTGATCCCCTCGGGAATCCTCCATCCAGGCAAGCTCTGCGTCATCGGCTCGGGCGTAGTTCTGGACCCTGAAATTCTCATCGAGGAGATTACCGCACTCAGGGAGAAGGGATATGAGGTCTCTCCCGAATCGGTTGCCATCAGCGATCGGGCCCATGTGATCATGCCTTACCACAGGATCATCGATACGGCACGGGACTGCACCCAGGGCATAGGTACTACAGGAAGAGGAATCGGCCCTGCTTATGAAGACAAGGCCAGGCGGGTAGGCATCAGGATGGTCGACCTTGTCCACGAACCCTATTTGAGAAAGAAGCTCGATTACGCCTTTGAAGAGAAACAGGAGTACATCACCAAGATCCTCAAACTCAAGCCATTGGACAAGAACAGCATGTTTGAGAAACTTGTACAGTTGGGTGCCCGTCTCAAGCCATTTGTGACCGATGTCCCGGTGCTGATCGATTCCAGGATGAAACAGGGCAGGCACCTGCTCTTCGAAGGCGCCCAAGGTGCTAATCTGGACATGGATCACGGCACATACCCTTATGTCACCTCATCCAACACCGTGGCAGGCCAGGCATGCGTCGGTGCAGGCATCGGGCCCACAAAAATTGATGCGGTCATCGGCATCTGCAAGGCATACACCACCCGTGTAGGAGGGGGCCCCTTCCCCACCGAGCTGGGCGATGAGACTGGTGAGCGGCTGCGGGCCTTTGGCGGCGAATACGGCGCAACAACCGGCAGACCGCGCCGCTGCGGCTGGCTGGACCTCGTGGCGTTAAGACACTCCATCCGCCTGAGCGCCATATCCCACCTCGCCGTTACCAAACTTGATGTACTCTCCGGGTTTGAGACCATCAAGGTGGCCACAGCATACAAATCAAGCGGCGCCATTATGGAGAATATGCCGGCAAACCTCGAAATGTACTCGGACCTTGAACTTGTCTACGATGAACTACCGGGATGGGATGAGCCCCTGAACAACATCAAGTCATATGACGATCTGCCGAAGAACTGCAAGGCATATCTTAAGTATATCGAAGACAAGCTCGGCGTTCAGGCGACAATCATATCAGTTGGTCCGAAACGCGAGGAGACCATTGTACTGAAAGATCCATTCAAGAAGCCCTAAAAAACGTTTGAGGTTTACCTGCAGCCGGATCCGCATGAGGAGCACGAGCTCGACGAACACGCGCTGGAGCTGCACCCGCCCTTGCCGGATGCGGTCACCGACATCTTCTTCTTGATCTTCTTACTATCACACTTTGGACAGCATGGATTATCCTTCGCATTCATGGACACCAATGCATCGAACTCATTACCGCACTTCTTGCACTCATATTCATAGATGGGCATAATCTTTCCCCAGTTCAATAATATGTTGCCCTTTAGGTAGTTCTCGCTGAGTCTCTTGTCAAGGTTTGATATACCACTATCTAATTTTTTACACATCGTGTTGGAACGCCTTGAGACGTGACGGGTGATGTCGCGGCTAAAGCCGCTCCTACATGATCAATCTCTCAAATGCAAACTTTTAGGTTTAACCGTTCCCTGCTCCACTTGGGATCAACGTTGGAAAAGGAACTCCGGATTCTCACTATACCTTGGGCTGCAGAGGGAGTGACCCACCAGGAACTTTCCACTCACTGCAGTTTTCCCTTTCCACCATGATTACCACTCACCCCCCATCTTTATGTCAAACCTTAAAGGATGAATTTAACCTTTGACAAGATCCCTCGAACCATTTACCCTTGAATGGAGAGAGGAGGATGCGAGCCATGACGACAACATATAACTTCTACAAGGTTGAGAAGAAAGACAGCATCGCCTGGGTCTTCCTGAACAGACCCGAAAAGAAAAACGCCATGGGCCCGGATGTCTGGAAGGAGATCATCCCCATCTTCGCAGACATCGATGCCGATGATGCCGTCCGGGTAGCCATCATCGCCGGCGAGGGAAAGGACTTGAGCACCGGGATAGACATTATGGGAATGGCCCCGATGATCCCTACCATGAAGAACTGGGACATGAGCGCCAAGGGAAAGGTGAAACTCTTCCATGACATCTTCCCGCTGCAGGATGCCATGACCTGTGTGGAAAAATGCTCAAAACCGGTCATCTGCTGCTTCCACGGCTACTGCATCGGCGCAGCCCTTGATCTTGGAAGCGCCTGCGACATCCGTCTTGCCTCCCAAGACGCCAAGATCTCTCTCCGCGAGGCCGCCGTATCCTTCATCGCAGATGTGGGCGTTCTCCAGCGCCTGCCGCACATCGTGGGCCAGGGAATCACCCGGGAGATGGCCTTTACTGCCAAATTCATCGATTCAAGGCGCGCCAAGGAGGTGAACCTGGTCAACGAGGTCTACCAGGATAAGGAAGCACTTTTAAAGGGCGCAGAAGCCCTTGCCATGGAAATCGCAAAGCAGGCGCCGTTGGCCGTGCAGGGTGCCAAGGAAGTCCTCAATTTCTGCCGCGGTAAAAGCATTGCCGACGGGCTTGAGTATGTATCTGCCCGCAGCGCCATGATACTGCCGTCCGAGGACATGGCTGAGACCATGGCTGCCTTCATGGAAAAAAGATCACCCGTTTACAAGGGGAAATGATACACCCGCAGATAGACGTGTCAAACAAACTCCGGGCTTAGGTCGGGGTTTTCTTTTAAACCCCTATTAAGCAGAGTTCATCTGTTTTTTAATTGATAATGGTTTGAATCTTATTGTGTTATGGTAAATTATCATATCCATCATGCACTTTCATGACGAGGACAAACGTTTAAGTTTTTCCTCTCAGCTTTCCGATGAGAGCCTTAGATGGAAAAGAGAGAGAGCAAAAGGAAAAGAACCCATACCTGGGAAGATCTCCAAGCCAGGGCGAAGATCGGCACCAGCACGTTCCTATTCCCGGTGGTGGATATCTCCATAGGAGGTATCGGTGTGCTTGTGACGGATGGGTTCTCGCTGCTCCAAGTCGGCACACAAATTGAGATAGAGACCCTTGAGAAGAAAGGCAGGGTGATCGCTACGGAAATATCGGGCCGTATCGCATACCTGGGTACGGGAGTACCGTCACGAGTAGGCATTGACTTTTCGCCTGCAGACACACCCATCGAGGCCTTTGCACAACTCAATGAAGCCGCCCCGGATACGGGAAGAATTATTACCGACAAGGATCAGATCTACGCTATCTTCGAAAACGTCAAGTCCCTCTCCAGGGGATTCGGCGACATGCTCATGATGCACCGGCAAAAGGCAATTCCGGCGGAATTCTTCTACCTGAGGCCCGAACAGGACAACATGGTACTGCGAATGGTGAGAATTTCCGAGCTCAGGTTGCCCTTTGAGCCCCAGGTGGACATGGTCTATCCCTTTTACCTCTTCAAGGGGATAGACGTGATGCTCTTTACGGCCAAGATCCAGGAGGTCATCAAGAACATCATGGAAACGACCTGGCCCGATGCACTGCGGCACATAAGCAGGCGCAGCGTCCTGAGATACCTGGTGACAGGCAATGAGCCGATTACCGCCACGATTGTCCACCCCTTGAATTCGGAAAAGATGAAAGTCTTTATCTGGGACATAAGCATTGAGGGCATGGGTGTTGAGATCTTAAACGAAAAGACCCCGTTGATCGAGGGCATGAATCTCTCCACCATTTGGATCGATCTCCCCCAGGGGTCTGTGAAGACCATGGGTGTCGTTCGTTCGGTGAGGAGTGAGAGCGTTCTTGAAAAGACCCAGGTGGGGATCGAATTCATAGGCGGCGCAGAGCACTACCAGGACAAAATCCTGAAGTTCGTCCTTGAGGCGGACCTGCCTTCAGAGGTCATCCTCAGACAGGCAAATCACAACCGGTAATACCCCCGGTACCATTCGACAAATTTTTGTATCCCTGTCTCTATAGTAACCTGCGGCCTGAAGTGAACGGCTGTCTCAAGATCCTGAACATCCGCATAGGTAGCCTTCACATCACCCTGCTGAAGGGGGAGCATATTCTTTTTTGCCTGCCTGCCCAGGGTCTTCTCCAAAACTCCGATGAAATGCATGAGGTCAACGGGCCGAGAACCTCCGATATTGTATATCTTGTATGGGGCAAAGCTGCTGCCGGGGTCCGGGTGATGACCTTCCCAGTTCTGATCGGGCTTGGGAACCAAGGACATGACCCTTACGATACCCTCTATGATGTCGTCTACATAGGTGAAGTCGCGTTGCATCTTGCCGTAGTTGTATATGTCGATGGTTTCATCGTTAAGGATGGCTTTGGTGAACTTGAACAACGCCATGTCGGGCCTGCCCCAGGGACCGTAGACAGTGAAGAACCTTAACCCGGTGCATGGCAGGCCATACAAACTCGCATAGGTGTGGGCCATGAGTTCGCCAGCCTTCTTGGTGGCTGCATAGAGCGAAATAGGATGATCCACGTTGTCATGCACGGAAAAGGGCATCTTCGTGTTGGCCCCATAGACCGATGAAGAGGAGGCATAGACGAGATGGGACACGGCATTATGCCTGCAGCCCTCCAGGATGTGAAGGAAACCCACCACGTTTGAATCAATATATGCAAAAGGGTTTTCAATGCTGTATCGAACCCCTGCCTGGGCTGCCAAGTTCACCACAACATCAAAACGTTGTTCCTTAAAGACCCTCTCCATGCCGGAGCGGTCCGTAAGATCAAGCTTCTCAAATCTGAACCCCGGATAAGGCGCAAGCAGCTTAAGCCTGTCTTGTTTGAGTGCGGGGTCATAATACGCATTCACATTATCTATGCCATATACATTTACCCCATCTTCAAGGAGGCGCCTGGCAAGGTGGAACCCAATGAAACCCGCAACGCCGGTGACAAATACCTTCATTGCATATCCTCCGGATGCTGCATCATCAGAATTCAAAAGACAACGAGACGGGGTATCTCATAAATATTCGCTGCGCTCAAAAGAAAACCTTCCGGGTCTACCGCCCCTACAAGTACGGCTGCCATCCCCACATTAAGGGCGGTGCGGGCATTGGCTATACTGTCATCCACAACAAGGTAATCCTGCGATACGCCCCCATATTGCTCTATGACCTTGTAATATGCCCAGGGAAGGGGTTTGGGGATGAAATCCATGTATTCGATGGTAAACAGGTCAAAGACCATGTCATCAATTCCCAATGCATGGAGGATACGGCTTGCATACTCATATGAGCCATTCGTGAACACTACCAGTTTGCCTGTGAATACACCAAGGGCATCATGAAGTCTTTCATCGCGGCGGAGAAGCTCTTCAACCGGCACATCGTGAACATCCTTAAGGTAATGGCCGGGATCAATTCCATAATGGCGCATGAGACCCTGCAGTGTCGAACCATAGGCCTCGATATAGGTCTTCCGGAGCTGCCGGGCACCCTCCAGATCGACATCACATACAGACATCACATAGGTATCGATCCTGCGATTCACATGGGCAAACGGACCGGTGCCCTTGGGGTAGAGTGTATCATCCACGTCGAGCAGGATTGTGTTCACGTCATATATTCCTTCACATGACCATAATTTTAAGAACATCCCGGTTAATCAACTTACTGAGGTTACTCTTCGTCGAACATGTCCATCTGCTTGGTGGTCTTTGGATCAAGACCAAGGGCCTTGTATCCCTTGTTGCAGACCTGCCTGCCCCGGGGGGTGCGCCTGACATAACCT
>JBEKLI010000064.1:0-8238 GCA_050010275.1 Desulfomonilia bacterium
GAGCCTCGCCCCCTCGGAGGCAACCATCATGCTCAAGGTGGACGGCAAGGTGGAGCATACCGCGGCCTTCGGAAACGGACCGGTCAATGCGCTGGATAGAGCGCTCAGGAAGGCCCTCCAAAAGTTTTACCCCGGCATTCAGGAAGTCGAACTTTTGGATTATAAAGTGCGGGTGATCTCATCCAGACAGGGGACCGAGTCGGTAGTCAGAGTCCTCATCGAGTCAGGCGATAAAAAAGACCACTGGTATACCATGGGCGTATCCAGCAACATCCTCGAAGCCTCTTGGATGGCCCTTGTAGACAGTATGGACTATAAGCTCTACAAGGACTCAAAAAAAGGGAGTGTACCCAAGCAAAGGCGTTAAGCGTTCTCTCTTAATATCCGATAAGTATCATTAGAAAGGAAGCAGCTATGAAGAGAGAGGCCGCCATGTATAGGGATAATCGAAAATTCGAATTCCAGGGTATCAAAAAGTGGTTGAAGCAGGGTGAGTATATTATCTCAACCATCTCTGAGGATGGAACTATCTGGACCTATACAAGCAAGGCCTTGCCCATTTTCGACTTTGGCAACACCAAGATCTTCCAAGCGCAGGAATCGGGTGTAGCGGAAGTCAGCGGGGTTGAAAAGGGGGACGAGTTTTATTTCTCCATCCAGGGGATCAGGGTGTCAAAGATCTATGACTACTGCTATGCCGAAGATATGTAACCCCTGAACTTGCCATCTGATCGGATAGATTACCTCTCATCTCAAAATCATGCCTCCAAGGAGTGACACAAGAGTGAGGCACATGATCGTAAGTGTTATCCTCGATCGGGAGCTGTCTTTTCTCACCATAAGCCACTCCACAAGAGAGAACCCAAGGATGACTGCAAAGACAATGGCCCAAGAGATGGGTTCAAGATGCGAGGTAAACGCATAAGCCATGTAAACGGCGAGCGGAATATAGAGTATCACCCAGATCATATCGTATAAATCTATATCACAACTTCTGTCATACAGAAAACACCATTCAGCTGTTTGGAAGGGTTGACTGTACAGGCTCATGATGCCTAACAATACAACGGCTTCTCTGCAATTGATAAGGCTTTTTTACCCTTGATATTTTCCTGCAACCATGACATAGGGGGTTTCGAACTGAGCCAGTAGCTCAGTTGGTAGAGCATCGGACTTTTAATCCGGTGGTCGAGGGTTCGAGTCCCTCCTGGCTCATATGTATGTCCCCATCGTCTAGCCAGGCCCAGGACACCGGCCTTTCACGCCGGCGACAGGGGTTCAAATCCCCTTGGGGACGCCATAAACCCCCGGGATGATTCAGCCCGGGGGTCCTTTACCCAGTTCATCTGACAAACAAGTATAAGTTTTATGTTTGAAGTGTTATGTAGCGGATTCTGTCTCCTTGGCTTACAATCTTAGACCTAAAACATAGAACTTTTTATATCCTCTGTGTGCCGGATTCTTCTCCGCTGCCTCTTTGCATGATGGATACAAAGCAATCCACCAGCTTTGGATCAAGGACATTACCCTTCATGGAAAGAAGCATCTCTAATGCCCTCTCTCGCGTATACGCCATCCGGTAGGGTCTTTCCGTAGTAAGTGCATCATAGATATCGGCCACACTGACGATTCGTGCATCGAGCGGGATTTCTTCACCCCTGAGACCTGATGGATAGCCTTTCCCATCATAACGCTCATGGTGGGAAAGGATGATATCCACAATTGTCCCGGTCAGGTGTCCCTTCCGGGCCACATCTGCGCCCCAGAGGGGATGGTTTCTGATAACGTGGATCTCGGTCTCATCTAACGGCCCCTCATAATTGAGAATATTCTCAGAAACTCCGATCTTGCCACAGTCATGCAGCCAACTTCCATAACGTATGGAGCTCAACGCCTCTTCGGACAAACCAAGATGTGCGGCGATCATGAGTGCATAGCCTGCAACACGTTCGGAATGTCCCCTGGTGTAGGGGTCCTTGAGTTCAAGGGCATGGACCAGGGATCGCATAGTATTCTCATCGCCCTGCAGGATGGACTTGATGAGCCGATAACGCTCTAGCGCATCTTCCACAAGACCGACGAGTTGGGTGTTTTCCCATGGCTTGACAATGAAACGGAAGACCTCTACCCGGTTGATGGCATCCAGCGCAGTCTCAAGATCGGCAAACCCCGTCATCAGAATCTTCACCGTATCAGGGGAGATGGCCTTGACCTTGGAGAGGAGATCGATACCCTTCATGCCGGGCATATGGTTATCAGAGACGAGTACGGCAATCTCATGTTTTTTTACTAAATCAAGGGCCTCATCGGCACTTTGGGCAGTGAGGATGGTAATATCGCGTTCAGCGAAGATCTGCTGGGCAATATCAAGGATATATTCTTCGTCATCGACGAACAGGATCTCTTCAGCCATCTCTTATCCATCATCGTCCATCCAACATAAAAAGATTAATAACTAAAATAAATATGGATAGGTATCTTTTATACCTTTGGTAAAAACATCCTGTATTATACCATAAAGATCATGGACGATATGGAGGTACTCTTTCACAAAATCAAGGTTTTATCAAGCTGGAGCCTGGCCCACTTTTCTAAAAACCAGCCCTGCATCGCCGCTAGTCAATAACGACATGTTACCATACTTATTTACGAAAACACCCATGGATCTGTTTGCTCCTTTGTGATAGAAATATTCCATGAGTTCCATCGGTGATGTGGTTATAATACATATTGATAATAAACCTTCGGTATATGCAAGGATTGAAGTGATTGAGCCTGATATCAAACCCAAGTGGTACCAGGTGAAGTTCCTCTCCTTAAGTTTTCCACCGCAGGAGATGACATGGATTCTCAAGAGAGAATACCTTGAGGGTTCATCGTTTACCATGAAGGATATCCCCATACAGATCATAACGCTTGAAAAACCAGGACAACAAAAACAACAACCTCAAAAAAAACCCATCATACGCAATGCTGAAGTGATATCCATCAACCAGGTCCGGGCTAAAAAAGACAAGAAGGGCTCTTGAAGATGCGTCATGGACCATATTTTAGGAATGTAATCAGCTGATCGGCCCTTCTTAAGGGATAAAATACTGGCCGCAACAAGATCAAAGCGTATATCTTACAACAGGGCTTTCCACCAGAACTTAAACCGGGGTCCTTCGGAGTTGCTGACCAGAATCTGATATGAAATGTATGTCATGAATTCATAATGATTTTCTCATTTTTGAGGCCCGGAAATGACTATGATTGTTCCACAGTGACGGACCATCGCCATGGTATGAGTAATGAGATAGTAGGTGGTTAATTGAATACACAAGAAATGCTGGCGAACCATACGGTTACACCATTGTGTGCTGGTTTTGATTGGTTAAAGTCAGACTCCCCAACTGCCGATAGTCAATAGGAAGGAGAGATATGGCAAATGAGCGTATAGGCGAGCAATTAGTGAAAAATGCTCTTATTACACCCGAACAACTCCTCGAGGCTCAGAAGGCACAGAAAGTCTCCGGTGTCCGCCTAGGCTCTCAGCTTGTCAAACTTGGGCACCTCAGCGAGGAACAGCTCGTAGACTTCCTGGGCAAACAATACCGGCTACCCGCAGTCATACTCAAAAACCTGAATCCTGACCCGGAGATAGTAAAGCTCATCCCTATCAATGTCGTCCAGAAATACCACGCCATCCCTTTTGATCGAAACGGGGCCACCCTGAAGGTGGCAATGACCGACCCCACGAATATATTTGCTGTTGATGATCTCAAGTTTTTAACCGGGTACTCCATTGAGGTGTTTGTTACCTCGGAGGATTCGCTGAAATGGGCCATAGACCATTTCTATGACCAGAGCGCATCCCTTGATGATGCCTTAAGCACCATGGAAGAGTTCGGGGGCTCGGTGGAGGTAACAGCCGATATTGACGACCTCGCTGTGGGAGATTTGGAAAAAGAAGCGGACCAGGCGCCTGTCATTAAGCTTGTTAACCTGACCCTTGTTGATGCCATCAAAAAGGGTGCAAGCGACATCCATGTAGAGCCCTATGAGAAATTCATGAGGATCAGATTCAGACTTGACGGCATGCTCTATGAAGCCATGAAACCACCGATCCGCATGAAGAATGCCCTGGTCTCGAGACTGAAGATCATGGCAAAACTTGACATTGCAGAGAGGAGGCTGCCCCAGGACGGCAGAATCAAACTCAAGATCCAGGGCGGCAAGGAGGTTGAATTCCGCGTATCGATACTACCCACCCTGTTCGGCGAAAAGGTGGTCTTGAGAATCCTCGATAAATCGAACCTCCAGCTCGACATGACCAAGCTCGGCTTTGAAGAACAGGCCCTCACACGTTTCAAAGAAGCAATCTATAAGCCATGGGGCATGGTTCTCGTCACCGGGCCCACGGGTTCCGGAAAAACGACAACTCTGTATTCCGCCCTGTCCGAGCTTAATAAGATGGATAGCAACATATCCACAGCCGAAGACCCTGTAGAATTTAATCTTCCGGGCGTAAATCAGGTCCAGATGCATGAAGAGATCGGCCTTACTTTTGCAACTGCACTGAGGTCCTTCCTTAGACAGGACCCTGACATTATTCTCGTGGGAGAGATCCGGGATTTCGAGACCGCAGAGATTGGAATCAAGGCTGCATTGACAGGACACCTCGTGCTTTCCACGCTCCACACCAATGATGCCCCCTCAACCATAAACAGGCTCCTCAATATGGGTATTGAGCCTTTTTTGGTGGCGTCTTCGGTGAATCTTATCGTGGCCCAGAGGCTCGCACGGAAGGTATGCCCCCAGTGCAAGAAAAGAGATGAAGAGGTGTCGCAAGAAACACTAATCCAGATGGGCATGGACCCTGAAACTGCGGACAATGTAGAGTGTGTGACAGGGAGGGGCTGCCCTTCATGCGGGAATATGGGGTTCAAGGGAAGGATAGCCCTTTATGAAGTTATGCCGATTACCGAGGCAATACGGGAACTTATCCTCATGGGTGCTTCAGCATCCGAGATCAAAAACCAGTCCATCAGCCAGGGCATGAAGACCCTGAGACAGAGCGGCCTCAGTAAGGTCCTTGAAGGTACCACTTCGGTGGCAGAAATCTTAAGAACAACAATGGCCGATTAATTTTGGAGGTATTCCTTGGAACATTCTATCTATGACTTGCTCAAAATCATGGTTGAGAAGGGTGCTTCAGACTTGCATATCACGACAGCGTCACCTCCCCAGATCCGTGTCAGAGGACAGCTCTATCCCCTGGATATACCGACGATGGATCCTAAAACTACGCGGGAATTGCTCTACTCTATCCTCACTGAGGCCCAGAAGCATAAGTTCGAGGAGGAACAGGAACTCGACCTTTCTTTCGGCATCAAGGGTGTTGCCCGATTCAGGGCCAATATCTTTATTCAGAGGGGTGCTCTTGCGGGTGTATTCAGGATGATCCCCTATGAGATCCTGTCGCTCGATACCCTTGGCCTCCCATCGGTTGTTATGAGGCTCACCTCGCTTCCTCGTGGTCTTATCCTGGTGACCGGACCGACGGGATGCGGTAAATCTACAACCTTGGCCGCATTTCTGGACAAAATCAACACAGAACGCCACGACCATATCGTTACCATAGAAGACCCGATAGAATTCGTGCACAAACATAAAGGATGTCTGGTTAATCAGAGGGAGATCGGTGCGGACACAAAGAGCTTCGTGACCGCCCTCAAATACATCCTTCGGCAGGACCCGGACGTTGTGTTCATCGGTGAGATGAGAGACTTGGAAACCATGCAGTCGGCACTCACTATTTCCGAGACAGGCCACCTTGTGTTTGCTACCTTGCATACCAACTCGGCAGTCCAGACCGTCAACCGCGTCGTGGATGCATTCCCGGCGCATCAGCAATCGCAGGTTCGAGCTCAGATGGCCTTTGTACTGGAAGCGGTCATCGCCCAGCAGCTCATTCCCAGGCTGGACGGCAAAGGGAGGGTACTTTCAGCCGAGGTGATGATAACGACCCCGGCAATACGGAACCTCATCAGGGAAGACAAGATCCACCAGATCTACTCCCAGATGCAGGTGGGACAGACCAAGCACGGCATGCAGACCATGAACCAGTCACTGCTGAATCTCTATATGCGTAAATTAATAACCTTAGATGATTCACTCGGAAGGTCCATGGATCCGGAAGAGCTCAGACAGATGATGGCGTCCCCTGCTCAGCACAGGAACGTATCAGGAACAGAGAGGAGATAACCCATGTCAGTATTCGTTTGGGAAGGCAAGCTCGCCAACGGGAGCATTAAAAAGGGTGAGATCGAGGCTTCTGACAAGGCTGCGGCAGCTATGATCCTCAAGCGCCAGAGAATCATCCCTACAAAACTTAAAACCAAGGCAAAAAAAATCACCCTCTTCGATAAAGGGATCAAGACCAAGGAGATCGTCATTTTCACCCGGCAGTTCTCCACCATGATAAATGCAGGCTTACCGCTCGTCCAGTGTCTCGACATCTTATCTTCCCAGCAGCCCAACCCCAGCTTCAAAAAGGTCCTCTCCCAGATAAAGCAGGACGTTGAGGGAGGAAGCACCTTTGCAGATTCCTTGAGCAAGCACCCGAAGGTCTTTGACAGCCTCTATGTAAACCTCGTTGCAGCAGGTGAGATCGGCGGTGTGCTCGATACGGTCCTGAATCGCCTCGCCGTGTATATGGAAAAGAATGAACAGCTCAAGAACAAAATCAAGAGCGCCATGACATACCCCATTATCGTGCTGTGCGTAGCCTTTGGAGTTGTGGCAATCCTCATGATCTTCGTTATCCCCACCTTCAGTGATATGTTCAAACAATTTGGCGCTGCTTTGCCGGCCCCTACACAAATGGTGGTAAACCTGAGCCACTTTTTCAGAAATTTCTGGTGGGTGATGGCAGGTCTCATCGTATTCCTCATCTTCGGCTTCAAGTGGATCAGAACCCGGGAAAAGGGACGTTTCTACACCGATAAGGTGGCATTAAGGCTCCCTGTCTTCGGTGATCTCATCAGGAAGGTAGCTGTCGCAAAGTTTACCCGTACCTTAGGCACCATGATCTCCTCGGGAGTCCCCATCATGGACGGCCTGGACATTACTTCAAAGACCGCGGGTAATGTTATTGTTGAAAATGCCATCCGTGCGGTCAGAACGGCTATCAGCGAGGGGAGATCCATGTCCGAACCCCTGGAGCAGACAGGCATCTTCCCCGGCATGGTGGTGCAGATGATCGCTGTGGGTGAGGCAACCGGCGCCATGGACCAGATGCTTAGTAAGATCGCCGACTTTTACGATGAAGAGGTTGATACGGCAGTGGAGGCTTTGACCTCGGCCTTGGAGCCCATGCTTATGGTCTTTCTGGGCGGGGTCATCGGCTTTGTCGTCGTGGCAATGTACCTGCCCATCTTTAAGATGGCACAAAACGTATAAAACTTCACCATACACACCTAAGGCTTATCCAGGCCGGAGGGACAGAAGCCCTCCGGCCTTTTCTCATGAAATGTCAGTGACGTATGACATATTCTGTTGTGCTCATCAAGAAACATGCAGTTATTACCTATGGTATAGCAGAGTAATCCATGATACCCAGCTGGATGGAATATCAAACAAGCAAGTAAGAGGTGAGCTTAACCATGAGTATCTTCGAAATGATAATGCTTATCTGTTTCGGCTCTGCCTGGCCCACATCCATCTATAAATCCTACACATCAAGGACGGCCCGGGGCAAAAGCATTGCATTCCTTATTATCGTTTTTATCGGCTATATCGCAGGCATCCTTCACAAGCTGTTTTACAACCTTGACTGGGTGATAACCCTGTATGCCTTAAACGGCCTCATGGTACTCGTGGATACCAGTCTGACCTTACGGAACAAGGAACTGGACAGCAAGGGGCTCTCATAAATCAGGTGTATCTGCCTGCAAAACATCGTGAAAACTGACCAGTTCAATACCATTGCGCTCCAAGTTGACGGGCCTGCCTTTCATTTGAATGATCTTAAGTTCTTCCGCCCTCCAGAGTTCTCCCCCTATGGAAGGATGGACCACAAGTTCCGTGACCCCATGGTCCACATCAGCGATCTTGCGAGCCCCCTCTAAAAAATGCGTACTGAAATATATGCCACTGTGCTTGAGTTTTTCTTCCATGTGGGCATAGAGCTTATCATTATATGAGATATCTTCCCGGGTGGGGAGTCGATAACCATGCCTGCTGAACCTGAGAGCG
>JBEKLI010000065.1:0-8122 GCA_050010275.1 Desulfomonilia bacterium
GGCGGCTTCGACATCGTCGGGTACGTGCGTAACCTCCCCGACGGCCGTGTTGAACTGCTGGCCCAAGGGCATGCGGCAGAGATTGACCGCTATCTCGATGCCATCTCCAACGAGATGGGCGGTTTCATCAAGAACGTCGCCTTTCACGTGCTGCTCCCTTCCCAGACCAGGCTGGAGATCTTCTCGCGTCCCCTGGCGTTCTACCACCTCCTGGGACTCCCGTCACTGGTGCGCAAGAGCCGCATTCTCAACGGGTCGGAACGGCTCAGCAGCCTGGAGTACCTGCTGCCGCCGGTGCCCTTCGCCCCCCTGCGCAGCAAACTGAAAGCGGTAACGCCCGCCAAAGGGGCCAAGAAACACCGCGTGAGCTTCTTCCTGGGCTGCGCCCACAACCTGGTGTTCCAGGCGGCCACCATCGCTTCGATCAGCTTGCTCACCGACAACTCGTGCGAGGTGGTCACCCCGAAGAACGAATGCTGCGGCATGCCTTGCCTGGGGTACGGCGAAATGGAGGAGGCGAGAAAGATGGCGCGGCACAACATTGACGCCTTCGGCGCCAATCCCGATGACGTCATCATCACCGGTATGGATGTTCAGTGGCGGGAAAGCCACCACCGGCTGCCGCCTCGGCAGGGTAAAAACACCAGTCATTTCACGCTGTAGTCGATCCATCTCACGCCACGGATCCCATCTCAAATCGGGTCTTGCTATGGTTATCATTTCTTTCACCTCCCGAAAACAGTTAGGTATTGTTTTCAAAATTTTAATAGTGTTGCTTTTTAAAATTTCAAGGGGGTGAGAAAATCACACTGTACAGCGCTGCTTTTTGATGTTAAATATCATCGACTAATCCCGAATGAAGAGTATGTAAAGGACTATGGCAGCAAAGGGAAAGATTATTATCGATCAAGGACTTTGCAAGAGCTGCGAACTCTGTATCACCGTATGCCCTGAAAAGGCAATCTGCATAGCAAAGACCTTCAACCACAGGGGTTACCATCCTGCGGAGTTCATTGTGGAGACCTGCAAGGGGTGCTCTCTGTGCGCCGTTATGTGTCCGGAAGTGGCAATCGAGGTGTACCGTGGATAAGATCGAAAAGATCTTGATGAAGGGCACGGATGCCATCGGTGAGGCTGCGATCCAGGCAGGGTGCAAGTGCTACTTCGGCTACCCTATCACACCCCAGAATGAGATCCCGGAATACATGTCCAGGCGGATGGAGGAAGTGGGCGGTGTATTTCTCCAGGGGGAGAGCGAGATCGCATCTATCAACATGGTCTTAGGTGCCGCAGCGAGCGGCGCCCGCGCCATGACCAGCTCATCATCTCCGGGAATCAGTCTCAAGCAGGAAGGGCTTTCCTTCCTTGCGTCCCTGGAGTTGCCGGCGGTCATCGTCAACATCAACCGCGGCGGGCCGGGTCTTGGCAACATTGCCCCCAGCCAGGGCGACTACTACCAGGCAACCAGGGGAGGCGGACACGGGGATTACCGTATGCCGGTCTATGCCCCGGCCTCGGTCCAGGAGCTCTATGACATCACCATGAAGTGCTTCGATATCGCCGACCTGTACCGGTCTCCGGTTATGATCTTAGGCGACGGAATGATGGGACAGATCGTAGAACCTGTCATCCTTCATGGCAGAGAGGACATCGAGCTTCCTCCCAAGGATTATATTTTAGACGGCGCTGCAGGGAGACCTTCCCGCATCGTCAAATCCCTGATCCTTGACGTCAGGCTCATGGAGGAGCACAACTGGAAGCTCAAGCGCAAGTACGACCTCATGAAGAGGGATCTCCCCCTTCACGAGGAATTCATGACCGAAGACGCAAAGATGATCGTGGTTGCCTACGGAACGGCCGCCAGGATCGCCAAAGGCGCGGTGAAGCGTGTCAGGGCCAACGGTTTCCAGGTTGGGCTCATCAGGCCCATCACCCTGTGGCCATTCCCGGACGAAGCCATTCTCAACCTCACAAAGAAGGCAAAGCTCATCTTGGTCTTTGAGATGAGCACCGGCCAGATGATCGACGATGTCCGCCTTGCCACCCGGGGCAAGGTTGACTGCGAATTCTACGGCAGGCCCGGCGGCGTCGTTGCGGCACCCCAGGAGATCTCCCGGATCATCGAGAGGCACTGGCTGCAGTGGGAGCTCTCATGAAAAAGGTTTTTACCAGACCCAAGAGCCTGAAACCGGTACCCTTCCATTACTGTCCCGGGTGCGGACATTCCATAATCCACAGGCTCGTGGCAGAGCTCATCGATGAAATGGATATACGCGGAAAAACCATCTGCATCCCGCCTGCCGGCTGTGCAGTACTGGCTTACAACTATTTTGACATCGACACGTGCGAGTCTGCCCACGGCAGGGGCTGCGCCATTGCAACAGGGTTCAAGCGGGCTTTACCCGACCGCATAGTCTTCACCTATCAGGGTGACGGCGATATGGCGGCCATCGGCACCGCCGAGACCATACACGCGGCCAACCGCGGCGAGATCATCACCAGTATATTCGTGAACAATGCAGTCTACGGCATGACCGGCGGACAGATGGCCCCCACTACCATGCTCGGCCAGAAGACAACCACATCCCCGTATGGCAGGAGATCCAAGGTTGAGGGCTACCCTTTAAAGATCACCGACCTCATTGCCCAGCTTCCCGGTGCTGCCTATGTGGCCCGGACGTCGGTGGCCACACCGGCCAAGGTCATGGCCACCAAGAAGGCCTTGAAAAAGGCATTTGAGATACAGATTTTAGGGTTGGGATATGCACTGGTGGAGGTTTTGTCACCATGTCCCACCAACTGGAAGGTGTCACCGAAGGAGGCCTTCAAGTTTCTGGAAGAGATCATGGAAAAGGAATACCCCTTGGGTGTGTTCAAGGACATCACCAAGACAGAGGAAAGCTGATATGCTCCAGAAGACCATCATGAGCGGCATAGGCGGGCAGGGAATATTATTTTCCGGCCTGTGCCTCGCCTGGACGGCCATGCTCGAGGGTCATCATGTAACCTACCTCCCGTCCTACGGCGCCGAGATGCGGGGAGGTGTAGCCTCATGCACCATTGCCATCTCGGATGAAGAGATCGCCTCCCCGGTGGCGTCATCTCCCGACTATTTGGTCGTCATGGACAATGAGTCGCTCCTGAGGCTCCAGAATCAGAGCGCCTCGGGCGGAGAGATATTCATCAATTCCAGCATCGTCACCGACAGGCCCGGCAGGGGCGATGTCGAACTCGTGGAAATCCCTGTCAATGAGCTGGCCATATCGACCGTCGGCGAGCAGTATGCCAATATGGTCATGCTGGGTGCCTTTGTAAACAGGACCCACCAGGTGAAGTTTTCCACAATGATCGATAAGATGGACATCATACTTGGCAAGTCAAAGGTTAAGTTCAAGGACAAGAATATCGAAGCCCTGAAGGTCGGGTATGAATATTTTCTGAAGGAGAAGTAGGTCATGCCTGTCAAACAGTTTCGTCTTCAGACAGCGAATGTATCCGGAAAGCTCTCATATCTCTCTGACGTCCTGGCAAAGCATGGCGTAAACATCCGGGCCATCTCGGTGGGACTTGAATCCAAAGAGGTATCATCCATATGCATCGTGGTGGATGATCCGAAAAAGGCAAAGAACGCGTTAACCTCAGAGAATATCGAATATCAGGAGACCGATGTCTTAGCCGTGGAGATGCCGGATCATCCGGGGGGCATGAACGCAGTGCTCAAACCGCTGCGCGAGGCCAAGATCAATGCCGTCTCCATGTATCCCTACATCGGAAGGGCGACCAACCCGATCATGATCATGGAGGTGGACAACATCAAGGTCGCCACTGAAGTGCTGAAGAGAAACTGGGTCAAAATCTGGGACAAGGACGTATACAGGCTCTAACGTTTCCTTACTCGTTCGGAGAATCAAATCCTTTCTGATGCCTCCTGCCGGGAAGTTCCCGCATGAGAATCCGGCCGACCTTTACAATGGTGTCATAGGCGTCCCATGCGGAGACCAGAATGCCGAACCCTGCCGGCAGGAGCCTGGACTTCCTCCTGAAGGGTAACAGCCTTTTCATGAATGCCTTGACCCACCTGGTCAACCCGAAGTTCACATATCTTACGGGCAGAAGTTTGATCATGAAATTTTTCATAAATGCATTTGAGTTGCCCTCAGGACCGGATGGTTCAAGGCCGTAGGCCTCTCCGACGACGCTTATGGCAAATTCCTCCATGCCTTTGTAATCCTCCGGATCAAGCCCATGGAGGAGGCTTAATGTGAGAATGAGTGTCACGCTTTGATCCAGGACAAAGAAATCCTCCAGACTGATGAGTAACCACGAAATAATGGTGCCGATGCCCGGGAACGCAGAGGGAAGGTTGATGAAGGCGTTGCGGACAGCCTGGCCCTGGGCCAGGACCTCAATGAGATTCTGGAAGGCAATGTGCTCCCCGTCTGAGGGTATTTCCTTTTGAACCCGGGCAGCCAGTGAGCGGGCCCGTTTAATATTTCCTTTCAAGAGGTCTCTTATGAGCCTCTTGAACCGGTCACTGACGGCATTCATTATCTCAGGACCATTGATGTTCTTTGTATTAATCATGGATACCTGCCGGTATTTGTTCATGTTCGGTCATGACAAACATCACCTCATGTGGTATGTAACGGGATGTTCAATGGTTTGTAAAGGGGTCAATATTGACATACGGGTATTTTTCCCATAAAGGTTCATTTCTTTTTCAGGCAATAAAGCGCCTACTCGACGCAGGTAATATTTTCTAAGGAGGAAGAACTATGGGTATTAAGTCCATCAAGGATCTGGACCTGAAAAACAAGAGGGTGTTGATCAGGGTCGACTTCAATGTTCCGCTCAATGAAAACAGTGCCATCACCGATGATGCCCGCATCAAAGGGGCGCTGTCCACCATCCAGTATGCCATCTCTCAGGGGGCAAAGGTCATACTCATGTCACACCTGGGCAGGCCCAAGGGGAAGGTGGACAAGAAGAAGAGTCTCATCCCCGTTGCCAGAAGGCTCTCCGAACTGCTCGGCACCAGCGTGAACATGGCGCCTGACTGCATCGGCGACAAGGTAAAGGCCATGGTGGACGGGTTGAAACCCGGAGAGGTCCTCCTATTGGAAAACCTGCGTTTCCATGCAGAAGAAGAGAAGAACAACCCCGAGTTCGCCAAGGAGTTGGCGTCTCTTGGCGACGTCTATGTGGATGATGCCTTTGCCACCGCCCATAGGGCGCATGCATCCACTGCAGGTGTCTGCGATTACATAAGGGACTGTGGAGCAGGTTTTCTGCTCCTCAAAGAGGTGGAGTTCATCAACAGGGCATTGAAGAATCCTGACCGGCCTTTTGCCGCCGTTCTGGGCGGGGCCAAGGTCTCGGACAAGCTCGAGCTGGTGGAGAACCTGCTGGACAAGGCGGATAAGATCATCATCGGCGGCGGCATGGCCTTCACCTTTGTTAAGGCCCTCGGCCAGGGGATCGGCAAGTCGCTGGTGGAGGAAGAACTTCTGAACACGGCAAAATCCATTCTGGAAAAGGCCAAGGCCAAGGGCGTGAAGTTCTACCTGCCCGTGGATGCTCTCTGTGCTGCAGAACCCAAGGATGGTCAGACGACCAAGGTTGCAACCATCCAGGAGATACCCCCCGACCTCATGGGGCTCGACCTCGGACCTGCAAGCATAACCCTGTTTTCCGAGGCCTTAAGCGATTGCAAGACCATAATATGGAACGGTCCCATGGGGGTCTTCGAAATAAAGGACTTCTCGGCCGGCACGATGTCCGTCGCCAAGGATGTGGCTTCATCCAAAGGCTTGACCATTGTGGGCGGTGGTGATACAGATGCTGCACTCCACAAGAGCGGATTTACGAATAAGGTAAGCTTTGTATCAACGGCGGGAGGCGCCTTCCTCGAGATGCTCGGCGGAAGGGTGCTCCCCGGAGTGGCTATATTGGATAAATAGGGACGGATCATGAGAAAGGCCCTGATCGCAGGCAACTGGAAGATGTTCAAGACCGAGGAAGAGGCGGTACTCTTTGCGGGGGAGATCGCCCGCCGGGTTGGCGACATAAACGACCGGGAGATCCTCATCTGCCCGAGTGCCTTATACATCCATCCGCTCGTACATGCCTTTGAGGGCTCACCCGTGTTTGTGGGCGCCCAGAATATCTATTGGGAGGATCAGGGCGCCTATACCGGTGAGGTGAGCGCCCCCATGGTCAAGAGCTCAGGCGCACGCTTCGCCATCATCGGCCACTCCGAGCGCAGGCAGTATTTCGCAGAGACCGACAAGACGGTGAACAAGCGCCTTGAGGCGTGCTTCCGGGCCGGTCTCACACCAATTGTCTGCGTGGGTGAGACCTTGGAGCAACGTGAGGCGGCAAAAACAATGGATGTGATTCGAACTCAGATGACTGACGGGTTGCAAGGTGTTTCCAAAACCCAGGCAGCACACCTGGTGATCGCATATGAACCGGTATGGGCCATCGGTACCGGAAAGACCGCCACGCCCATTATTGCCCAGGAGGTCCATGGATTTATACGCTCGCAACTGAACGAGCTGTTCGGGGCCGAGTTGTCGGGTATGATCCGCATCCTGTACGGCGGCAGCGTGAAGCCGGACAACATAGACAGCCTTATGGCACAAGCGGATATCGACGGGGCCCTTGTAGGCGGCGCAAGCCTTGAAGTGGCATCGTTCGAGAGAATAATTCGATATAGAGGGTAAATAACATGTTGCATACGCTAATTTTAACCATCCATATTCTTGCATGTATCTTTCTGATCGTGGCCGTGCTTCTGCAGGCCGGTAAAGGGGCCGATATCGGTGCGGTCTTCGGCGGGGCCGGCAGCCAGGCCCTGTTCGGCAGCTCCGGACCGGTGGACTTCCTGAACAAGGGCACCCGGGTCCTGGTGGTAGTGTTCATGATCACCTCGTTCACTTTAGGGTTTTTCGCGCTCCATAGGACCACATCAAGCATCATGTCCTCCAGATCCGTTCCCGGCCAGACAATACCTGTAGCACCCGGCGCTCCACCGGCTTCAAAGGCGCCTTCGACCCCTGTGCTGCCGGTAACACCTGCACCTGCAGTACCTGCACTACCGGTAAAATAGCCATGTAAACGCTTACCGGGTTCCCGATTTTATCCCCATGAAGGATGCATGGGGAGCACTAAGACGTTTTTATGATCCTCTGCGGCATAACCGGAACACCCCTTTTGTCGTCATTTGACAGCCTGCATATCTTAATGGTAGCTCTTGATCCGAGAAGAGATCTAGAGAAGAGCGGGGGCCGCATGTACTGGGACAAAGACAGCGAATGCATCTCAAGGGAAAAACTCCAGGAACAACAGCTCAAACACTTAAAAAAGACCGTAAAGAGGGCATCGGATGCCCCATTCTACAAGGGCCTGGGGCTCAAGGACTATAAGGTATCCGATCTTTCGGACATCAGGAAACTCCCCTTCACAACCAAGGACGATCTGCGGGACGCATATCCGTATGGGATGATCTGCACCTCTCTGGATAAGGTGGTGCGGCTCCATTCATCATCGGGCACGACAGGGACCCCAACGGTGGTCTACCATTCATCGAAAGACATCGATTCCTGGACCGAGCTTGTGGCGAGGTGCCTCTTTATGATCGGCGTGCGAAGGCATGACGTTTTCCAGAATATGATCGGCTACGGGCTGTTTACCGGAGGATTGGGCCTGCACTACGGTGCCGAGCGTATCGGCTGCCTCACCATCCCGACCGGGCCCGGCAATACCAAACGGCAGCTCAAGTTCATGAAGGACTTCGGCACGAGCGCCATCCATGTGATCCCGAGTTATGCGCTGCACCTCTCAGATGAGATCGAAGCCATGGGCATCGATCCCCAGAAGGAATTCCCTTCACTGAAATATGCATTCCTTGGAGCCGAGCCGCACACCGAGGAGACCAGGAGGAAGGTGGAGGCGTTCTTCGGCATCGATGCCTTCAACTCCTATGGCCTGTCCGAGATGAACGGTCCGGGCGTGGCCTTCGAATGCCCGGCAAAAGACGGCATGCACATCTGGGAAGATGCCTTTCTGGTGGAAGTCATCGATCCGGACACGCTCGAGAGTGTTGAGCCGGGTGAGAGGG
>JBEKLI010000066.1:0-8085 GCA_050010275.1 Desulfomonilia bacterium
TTCCCGTTTGCCGGGTCAATGGCGCAGAAGGTAATGTCATCCGGAGTCGCCCATGGCCTGGGCTCGGCAATCCGGGCAATGATCCTCGCTGCAAAAGGCATTGCACCCGTTGCACCCGTGAAGCCGATCGCCCTGTAGGCATCATCTCCGAGCCATACAACGATAACCATATCTTGGGTAAAAGCGGCGAACCAGGAGTCCTTCATCTCATTGGTTGTACCGGTCTTGCCGCATATCCCATCCGGAACCCCGAATGACTTAGCCGCTTTTGCAGTGCCGCTCCGTATGGCCTCCTGAAGCGCCGTATTAAGGAGGTATATGGGTCCGGGGTCAAGGACCTTTTGGGGATCTTTATGTTGGGCCCTCCACAGCACTGCCCCGTGCTCATCCACGATTGTCTCCAGGCACCATGGTTCAATCCGTAAGCCACCGCCGGCAAAGACTGAATACATGCCCGCGACATCCAAAGGTGAACAGTTAATGGCACCAAGGAGCAGCGATGGCTGCTTGAGTAACGCGCTCCGAGGAAGGACACTTCTTACATCCGGGATAACATGATCAAGACCGAGGGCAAGTCCAAGCCTGACGGTTGCCAGGTTATAGGAATGGGCCAGGGCATCCCTAAGCAGGATATTACCATGGCTGATCTTATCGAAATTAACAGGCGACCAGGCGGTGTTGTTCTCAAGCTTAACCGTCAGGGGGCTGTCGTCAAGTACGCTTGCGAGGGTGTATCCGTTCTTCAGCGCACAGTAATAAATAATGGGCTTGATAAGAGAACCGATGTTTCGTCGGATGGAGGTAACCCTGTTAAACTGGGATGCGCCATAATCCCTGCCTCCTACCATTGCCAATATTGCTCCGGTTGCCGGGTTAATGATGACCGAGGCGATTTGGATGTTTTTTGCAAGCCCCGCTGCACCCCCGGCCACGATGTCTTCCGCCTGGTGTTGCATGTTCATGTCAAGGGTCGTGAAAAGATGCAGCCCCCCTTTTGTAAGGATATCCTCATCAGGGTAGAGCATGCGGACTGAAGACAGGATGTGATCGATAAAGAACGGGGCCTGTTTCATGGGAGGGGTAAAGGGGACTATACTTAAGGGCTTGTGTACAGCCGTGTCGTATTGTGCATCGGTGATCTTGCCTTGCTCCCGCATCATGGCCAATACCGTGTTTCTCCGCTCCAGGGCCGTCTTCGGATGAGAATAGGGCGAATAGATGTTCGGAGCCCGGACAAGACCGACAAGCAGCGCTGCTTCATGCAGGTCAAGGGCGGATACGTCCTTGTCGAAAAAGATCTTCGAGGCCCTACCGAAACCATGGATACCTGCAGAACCGAAACGTCCGAGATAGATCTCATTGACATACATGGAGAGGATCTCATCCTTGGTGAAAGCCGTCTCCATAATTGCGGATAGCCATATTTCCTTGATCTTGCGGCTTACGGTCCTTTCATGCGTGAGGAACAGGTTCTTGGCGAGCTGCTGGGTGATGGTGGAGCCGCCCTCAACAACATGGGCATGAAACATATCCGCCAGCAGAGCCCTTGCCATAGACCTTATGTCGATACCCGAATGATCATAAAACCTCCGGTCTTCAACACACAAGAGGGCGTGAATCAAATGGCGCGGACAGTCTTTCAGTTTGATGATCTCTCTATCCTCAAACCCGGCATCGTACAAAGTTGCAATACATTCGGGCTCCAGTCGTACCGAGGCCATGTCCGCGTGGGTCTTCTCGGAGGCAAGAGCCTCTATCCGATTTCCATCCAGGATCACCCTTATCTTTTGGGCTTTCTGAGGACCTTCAGGATACTCAAACGGATGGAGATAGATAATGATGGAGTTCCTGAGCAGGCAATACTGGCCGGGGGTTTCTGCCGCAAGAGAATTTCGGTATCCCAGATGGGTAAGTCTCCCTGTCAGGCCCATTTTTCTGATATCTATGCCTGGCTTGAGTTCAGATGGACTGCTGTATATCCTTGTGGGGAGATGCCACAGGGTGCCGGTATTGATCTTCATCATCTCCCGATAGACATTCAGGCTTAAGCCGGCAACGAACAGAATACCCATAAGCCCAAGGGCAAGAACCATCGAGAGAATAATCTTTTTTGTTCGTGTCACAGCCCCACATCTATAGGCCAAGCTCTCTTTTGAAGTCAATCATGAGGGATTGAGGCAGGTATATTCGGTATAGTTTGAAGTTTTAGGTTTTACGTTTTAAGTGAATATCAGCAGGTCATAATACATGGTCCTATCTTTATCTTTAAACTTGAAACCTTAAAACCTAAAACTTAACACTTAAAACTATTACTACGACTGCCTCTTCCGTAAGACCTCGCGCTGTCTTCTGAAGAGGTAACGGATGATATCATCCCGTGTGTCATTATCGACCTGGAGATATTTTACCGCCACGGCGTAGCGTTTGATCTGAGCACTTGTGAGAGCCTTTTGGCGAATCACCTCACCCACGAGCCTTACAAAGAGGAGCGGCACCATAGGCAGGATGAGATGAATCTCAACAAAATCACCTATCTCGTATGCCTCATTGGAAATGAAGCGCATTCCGGATGCAGATATGTTGACATCCTTAGGTGAGGTGTTCATGAGAGACCTGAAATCATCTGCAAGAAACATGTGGATCAAGAGGTCGAGCTTCCGGTTTACCTCCCAGAGGCCCTGGTACATTGTGGTCTCCTTTTGGAAGACCGGCTCATCCGAGCCTGGGTATCCATACTGGCCCTTGAGGAATGAATCTATGATAATCTTGTTAGAGCGTATGCGATCAAGGGCGGAAGAGAGCATACGAGATTTCTCTCTTGCATGGCAGATCAGTTTGGCGTGATAGTAGACCTTATCATATATCCTGACATCCTGCCGTCTTTCATGCCCCGGGGACAAATAACACTCGATAGAGAGTTTGAGTCCGGTGTCGCCTCGCTCAATGAGTTTGGCAAGCAAGGAATCCTGGCCGTCAGTGACCTTTACGATTGCACCGATTTTGACATCCAAAACCCCATCCGGCACAAAGACAAATACATCCTCATCACTTACATCAGTGACCTTGCCCCGTACCTTTTTCCCATCCGGACCAAGGGCAAACAGCCCTGAGTCAAGATCAAGGAGACTGTCAATATTCATTCCACTTCCCTAAAGAGATTAAATGTCTTTATAGATTTCAACGCGGTTGCGGCCCTTGCCTTTTGCGAGATAGAGCCCTGTATCCACCTGTTTTACAAGATCGGACGGCGTTAGTCCATCCTGATATTGACTGATGCCAATACTGATGGTGACGGCGAGATCACCATGAAATCTCATCTTCTCAACCACTACCCGAATTCTTTCCGCCAGGAGTGAAGCCTTATAAAGCCCGGTCTGGGGAAGGAGGATCATGAATTCCTCGCCACCGTACCGGAACATGAGATCACTCTTGCGCAGCCTGCTCTGGAGCCTGTTTGCAATAGCGGTGAGCACCGTGTCGCCGGTTTGATGACCGTACTTGTCGTTTACCCGCTTAAAGTGGTCGATGTCTATCATCATAAGCGAGAACGTAGTCTTGTAGCGCCTCGCACGATCCCATTCAGCCATAAGGGTCTCGGAAAAGGCCCGGTAATTAAGCAATCCGGTAAGCCCGTCCTTGAATGCCATGTACATGAGGAGCTCGTTGTCCATCAATTTGGCGATGGCAGGTGTCAAATATTTGGCCCATTCCTGAAAGATCTCCTCGTGCATACCAGGATTGATGGAGAGAACAACCTGGATGTACGGGCTGCTCATAAGGGAGAGGTCAACCCTGGATGGACTGTAAGGGGCCTGCCCGCCGGCAAGCACCCGTGTATATGAATACCCCTGTGACCCAAGCACCCTCGCGGCATCATAATCCCCACCCTCCTTGCCATCGAGTACCGAGTATGCCTGCTTTTCCAGGCCTTGGGTACTGGTGTACAGGGCCGGTGAAGCCAACGGAAACGTCTGACCCATGAGAGAGATCAGATCGAAAAAGGCGCTATGGGTGTTATGGCCCTTCAGAACGCACATGATGCTCTCGGTGAAAAGCGCCAGGGGCCTATTCTTGGTCTGTTCGAATGATGCCGTCTTTCTTCTGGCAGATGACTCTCCGGCTTCACGTACAATCATGATTTCTCCCCTTATCGTGTAGTCTCTTAAAACAATATGACTTTATGCAAAGTATGTGCCTTGATTAATCGCGGGTCTTGATATATAGTACTTTGGCGTTGTCCGAGCCCTCCATGAAATGGAGATACATGCACCACGGATAAGAGGAACAAACACGAGCTATCGTTGTTCAACTCACTTAGGAACCGCAGCATATGAAGAAAGATAAGATAGATATCAGGTGGCACGGAAGGGGCGGACAGGGCGCCATAACTGCGGCAAAGATCGTAGCAAAAGCGATGTTCGTCTCCGGCTATCCGGGTGTGGTCATGGTGCCGACCTTCGGGACCGAGAGGAGGGGGGCGCCTGTCTTTACCTCGTTGAAGATTTCAAAGGAGAAGATCTATGACCTCTCCCCTATTGAAAAACCCGACATCATCGTAGTGCTCGACCACGTGCTGTTGGAGGAGACGAATATCGTAAGCGGGCTCAAGGAAGACGGCCTCATTGTCATCAACTCGCCCTGCAGCATCGATGACTACCGGTTTGACGGAAAAGTGGTGGCTATCGCTGATATAAACTCATTGTCCGTCAAGGCAGGGCTCCCCGAGGGGATGATAAATTCCGGCATCATCGGGGCTTTTGCAAGGGCCAGCGGTATCATCGGTATGGAAGTCCTCGTGGAGGCCATTAAGGAAGAATTCTCGGATCGAAGGCCGGATCAGAACGCCCAGGCGGCCATGCTGGCATATGAAAACACGATAATCGGAGGGTGAGAGGTGGGTACGCGCCAATATGGCAGAAAAACATCGCACAGCGAGCCGGGACCTGGTGACGGCGGCAGGACAGGCTCATGGAGGGTCGCCCGCCCCATCCTGGATGCCAGCACATGCATCCCGGCAAAGCGGGGCACGGCAGGATGTTTCATTTGCTGGCTCTACTGCCCGGACGGGGTGATCACCAGGACTATCCCTCCGAAGATAGACTATGAATACTGCAAGGGCTGCGGCATCTGCGCCGAGGAATGCCCCACCAAGGCCATTACGATGGTGGAGGAATCCTGTTTCGTTCAGGCCAAAGAGAGGAAGCGGTAAAATGCACATCATCGAATCAGGGAATGTCGCTGCCGCACTCGGGGTAAAGCTCTCACGTGCCCAGGTGATCGCTGCTTATCCCATCACCCCGCAGACCCCGCTTACCGAGAAGCTCTCGGAATTCATCGAATCAGACGAGATGGATGCCCAGTATGTGCCTGTGGAAAGCGAGCACAGCGCGCTCGCAGTCTGTATTGCAGCATCATCTACGGGTGCCAGAGCCTTCACGGCCACCAGCGCCAACGGGCTGCTCTATATGCATGAACAGATCCATTGGGCGGCGGGCGCACGGCTGCCGCTGGTCATGTGCGTAGTGAACAGAGGCGTCGGGGCGCCATGGACCATCTGGAACGACCACCAGGATTCCATATCCCAGAGGGACACGGGGTGGATACAGATCTATGTCAATGACCACCAGCAGATCATCGACGGGGTCATCAAGGCCTTCATGCTCGCAGAAGAAGTCATGATCCCTGTCATGCTCTGCTATGACGGCTACATCCTCTCCCACACCTACATGCCGTTCGATGTGCCTGACCAGGAGCACGTAGACGCATTTCTGCCCCCATATAATCCCGCATACGCCCTCGACCCGACTCAACCCGCCAACCTGAACACCGTGACACTGCCCGATGTCCGGACCGATACCAAGGGCAGGCTTGCCCATGGTTATATGGAAATCAGATACCTCCTCCAGGAAGACCTTAAGGGCACCGTCGATGTTATGGCCCGTGTAGAGGAGCGATTCAAGGGGCACTTCGGACGGGGGGGCAACCCTCATTATGAGACCTACCGGTGCGAGGATGCAAGGTTCATCGCCGTAAGCCTGGGATCTCTCTCATACCACCTTCGCGAGGTCATCGACAGGCTCAGGGATGAGGGTATCAAGGCAGGTATTATGAGCATTCACCTCTATAGGCCGTTTCCGGCACTTGCCGTTGCAGAAGGGCTTGCAGAGGCCGAGGGCGTCATCGTCTTCGAAAAGGCATTAAGCTATGGATATGAAGGAGCGCTCTGTTCCGATGTCAAGGCCGCCCTGTACGCACAGAATGGATCCCGGAAAATGAGGCCCTTTGTTCATAACTTCATCCTCGGTCTCGGCGGCAGGGAGATCAAAACCCTCGAACTGTATGAGGCACTCCATCGCTCCTGCACGGGTGGAAGCAAGGCCCAAGACGGTCTTATGTGGATCGGGTTGAAGATCTAAGGAGAACAATGCCATGCATACCAAGACCACCATCCTCAGCCTGCCGGAAGAGGAATTTGTAAACCCGGGAAACAGGGCCTGCTCAGGCTGTGGGCTGGGCATCGCATACCGGATCGCATTGAAGGCCCTCGGCAGAAACACTATCCTCGTGGTGCCTCCGAGCTGCCTCACCGTTCTTCAGGGGCTCTACCCCGTTGCCGCTACCAAGCTCCCCTGCCTGAATGTCACCTTTGCATCGACTGCTGCAGCATCCACGGGCATACTCGCAGCGCTCAAGGCACTGGGCAAACAGGACATCAAGGTTGTGGCGTGGGCGGGTGACGGGGGCACAGCAGATATCGGGCTCCAGGCACTCTCAGGTGCGGCAGAGCGCGGGGACAACTTCCTGTTCATCTGCTACGACAACGAGGGCTATATGAACACCGGAGTCCAGCGTTCGGGCACTACTCCCCAGTGGGCCATCACCGCGAACACACCCATCAAGGGTAAGCTGCAGCAGAAAAAAGATGTGCCTGCCATAATGGCTGCCCACAACCTCTCCTATGTAGCCACATGCTCGGCATCATATCCTCTGGACCTTTTCGACAAGGTCAGCAAGGCCGTGACGCTGCCCGGCGTGAAGTACATCCATATCCAGATTCCCTGCCCTCCGGGCTGGGGCTTCGAGCCCCGTTATGCCGTGAAGCTCGGGAAGCTGGCCGTGGAGACAGGGTTGTTCGAGCTCTACGAGGTGGAACATTCCGAAATCAGACTGACCGGTGCATCCCGCAAGATCGCGGACAAGCACTCTCTCGTTCCGGTAGCTGAGTTTTTCAAGGCCCAGAGCAGGTTCAGGATTATGAACACATCCCAGATCGAAGAGATCCAGGAAAGGATCAACAAGAAATGGGCCGGTTCCTTCGAGACTGCTGAGGATACGGACGTATCCTAACGCAGTGCAAGCTCCAGGTGAGCCCTGTCTAGGTTCCCTCCCGACATGATGAGCGCCACCTTCTTGCCTTTAAGCTTTTCCTTAATCTTTACTGCGGCGATCAGTGAGGCCGCCCCGGCACCCTCGGCGAGGTTGTGCGTAGTGATCAGCGCCATACGGATACCTTCCAGGATCTCATCCTCAGTGAGCAGGACAACCTCCTTGATATGGTCCTTCATGATCACGTACGGGAGCTGAAAAACGCTCCTTGCCGCCAAGCCGTCCGCAATGGTATCCGCATCATCGAGCACCACCCATTCACCCTGCTTAAGGGCCTTGGCAAAGGAGGGGGCTTTCTCGGCCTGTACGCCGATGATCTCCACCTCAGGATTGACGGCCTGGGCCGCCTTCAGCAATGAAGCGCAGCCCCCGCCACCGCCGATGGGGCAGATGATCACGTCAACGTCCGGCAGATCCTCGAAGATCTCCAGGCCCATCGTGCCGATGCCGTTCAACATCTCTGGCTCGTTGCCCTGCTCCACATAGTAGTAGCCGGCAGCAGCCACCAGCTCATCACAGTAGAACTGGGCGTCGTAGAAATCGTGCCCATGCACGATGAGTTCGGCACCGAAGCTCTCGATGATGCGGTTTATCTCGGGGTTGTTGTTCTCTGGCACAACCACGGTACAGGGGGTATGAAACCACTGGCCTGCCCATGCCATGGCGAGTCCGTGATTCCCGCGGGTGGAAACAAGTACA
>JBEKLI010000067.1:0-8001 GCA_050010275.1 Desulfomonilia bacterium
CACTGTTGATGCATCAGGGCTGGCTGAGGATCTGCCCTGAGTTATGGCAGTCCTTATGAATTCGAGCCTTTCCCTGATGAGCCTCTTGACTATCCGTTCATCATAGCGCAGCTCCTGCAGGACAGACTCTTTGAGTACTATATCCACTTTTGGTATGCTCCGGTATGATTCGTTCTCGGGCATATCTCCTCCTTGAAGTTGATTACATTCCGGCAGCTGCTTTTTAAGATTTAACGATAAATATTATCAAGCCTGCCATAATACAAAGTATGCCATATCATCTCATTCAGTCAAGCTGACTAGAAAGATAGTATGAGGTATTTGACATGATGTTTCAGACAAAGGAGGTTCCCCCATGATCCGGCACTTTGTGTCTTAAACTTTTAAGTCTGTGGGATTGACAGCTCTGTATCCTCTTGCACTGTCTCTGCTTTCCATATACAGAAATTGCTGGGGATCGTGAGCACTCAAGAAGCCTTGAGAGATCACTGCCCCATGGAGATTTTTATATGGAAAAGCCCCAAACCATAGACCGCCACCTGTGCCACGGCAAGGACAAAGAAGAGAAGTACAAAGATCTCACCGCTCTTGACTACTGGTGGGGCCTAAGGGAACTGGTAGCCGATTTCGATATTGCAAACTATCTAAACATCGAGGGACCCGATCTTTCTTCAAGGCAAGAGAAAGACATCTCATATATCCAACTACTCCATTATACCGTAGAGGTGAAACTTGCAGGCGCCTTCTACCAAATCGATACCATGGAAAGGCTCTTCTCCTCCGGCATCGAAGGTGGTACCAGTCTCGATTTGAGAGTGTTCGAGGCCAAGGAGGCCTTTGACGCCCTTCATGGCGATCTCTACCAGGCTGTCTGCGCCGTTGCAAATGAGCTCTTTATGCTGCTCAATCGCTCAAATTACACCCCCATCAAGGTGGACCATACCAAACCCATCGCCATGAGTCCATCGGACCTTAGATATTGGCTCAAGCTCAATCGTCATAAGGACTACATCGCTATCAGTTCAATGGTTAATGACTGCGACAACCTGCTGGACATACGGCATCACGCTACACATTACGGTGCAGTGCCGGTTTATGCAAACGCTAAGAATGGAGTCCTGTACCTTCAGAAAGATTTTCATATGGGTGGCATGCTCACAAAGTACGATCTGGGCAGACACTTAAAAAAGGGCGGTGCAATGAGCTCACTTGTTGAGATATCACAACCCCGGGCCGTGAAGCTCTGCTCGCGCATTAATGATATTTATAAGTTCGTTTACCTCTCCGACATCTTTGAGCAATTCATGGTTGACCGGAAGATTGCGATAAATGAAAGCTACAAGCCGTATTGGGAAAAGCAGTAGAGAGTAACCATTAATCGAAAATAAATTCTTACTCATTCTTATCACTGAATATAATTTTGATCGTCTCTACTGGCTCTTCACTAGTCACTCTTTTCGTGTTTCCCGATTACTTTTCAGTTTGCTACATCCGGAAAATTCGGGTTGAATTTCGAGATGATAACCGCTCTCGTTTTATCAATGAGGTCCTGGATGTTTTCATTGCTGTAGCCTGTTGTCTCTATAGGATCGGACACTACGACCTCTATAGTGCCTGGGTGAAATACAAGGCTTTTCTTGGGCAGCACCTTTCGACTGCCGTTGACCGTTACTGGCAAGACAGGCATGCCCCTTTCCACGGCCATGATGAAACCACCCTTTTTAAAGGGCTGTATGGTGCCGTCCTCCGAGCGCGTGCCCTCGGCAAAAAACATAATACTCACCCCTTCAGGAAGACGTTCCAGGCTATCCCGGATGCTCTTCATTGCAGCTACTCCTTGACCTCTATCAATGAAGATATTGCGCGATTCATAGAGGGCATAGCCGAACAGAGGTATCTTGCGGAGTTCCTTCTTGATGATCCAGCGGAACTGTATGCCGAGCTTAGTAACAATGGCCAGGATATCATATTCTGATTGGTGATTGCTGATGATGATGTATGACTTACCTTTTACAATCTTTTCTCTTCCTCTAATTACCGGGTGAACACATGTAGCCCTCAACATGATGTGCGCCCAGATCTTTGAGAGGGTGAATGCAAGGTTTCCTGTTTTGCTCAGCATGGCTGCTATGGTAACCGGAAAAAACACAATGAGGGTTGCAATAGCCGCCCAGAGGCTGATCCAGAAGATTTTAAGCACATCAAGGAAGGAACGTTTGCCCGTCTTCATTGATTCCATTCCATATCCTTTCAACAATGATATTTCAGTGCATTACCAGGTGCGAATCCGCTTTGTTCAATTATAAATAAAAGATAATTTAGAATATCTTATGATGCAAGACCAATTCACGTATGAGAACTAAAAACGATTCTCAATCATTCAGATAATTCATTGATCTATTCGGGATATAGCCTTTACAAATCTTTGCCATCTGCTGTAGACAAATGTGGTATCTTAAAAATCTAAAAAGGGATATCGTAGATTACTTCAAGGGAGCGTAAGTGGAAGCTATCAAGAATCAATTCAAGACGTTGTGGAGAATGTTTTTCACAACCATTGTCGTTTTCCTATCGGTTTTTGCTGTTTTATTTTCAGGATGCAGTAGTGGAGGCGGGAGTTCAGCTACTTTATACAACATATCCGGCACGGTGAGCGGCGATATGGGGCAAGGCGTCACCATAAAATTATCAGGTGATGGTTCCGGTACTACGACTACAGATGCAGGTGGAAACTACAGTTTCACTGGCATAGCAAACGGCTCTTACATTGTCACACCAGCTCTTGCCGGTTATATATTCACATCAACCAGCCGGGCCATCAGGGTAAGCGGTGCAAATGCATCTGCCGTTGATTTCACTGCCAAAACAAGCACAGAATCATTGTATAGCATTTCCGGGATCATAACCGTGAGCGATGGTGAAATCCTGCAGAATGTGACCATGACCCTGAGCGGCGCAAACTCGGGAACTGTAACGACCGATACGAAGGGCTCCTACACCTTTAGTGGTCTTGCCAACGGAGGTTATACCTTGATCCCAAGCCTCTCGGGCTTTACCTTTAATCCGTCCAGCAGTACACAAACCATAGGTGGAGCGGACATCACCGGAGTTGCCTTCACGGCCACAGTAAATCCGACACCTACCTACACCATATCCGGGACGGTAACCTCATCAGGTGCAGGGATGCAGGGCATTACCGTGAGCCTGAGCGGTTTAGGCATAGAATCGGTAACAACCGATGCAGGAGGCAGATACACGTTTTCCGGCCTTGCGAACGGAACGTACATCATCGCGCCGGCTCAAACAGGTGAATCCTTTGATCCGGCGAACAGCTCCGAAACAATTAATGGTGCAGACATCACCGGTGTTAACTTCACCAACACTACAATTACTTACCGTATCTCAGGTAAGGTTAGCGGTGCAGTAAGGGCCGGTGTAACCATGACCTTGAGTGGTACGGCTTCGGGAAGTGTTAGTGTTATTTCTGAAAGTGTTATTTCTGACTCAAGCGGCAATTACAGCTTCCAGAACCTTGCGAATGGATCATACAACATAACTCCAACCCTTGAGGGTTACACATTCACGCCCCTCATGCTTATAGTTGGTGTCAGCAATAGAGATATCACTTCCATCAATTTCACCTCCTCACCACAATAAGGCTATATGGAGATGATTGATTATTAAGAAACAGCAATAAACTTAACATTCATTTTTTTAAAAAGTAGTGCCTGATGACCAATCGGGAAAACATATCCGCTTCGATCCAGAAATGACTTTCAAGAATTAAAAGACATCCGATAGCGATTCCTTCACCGGTATTCCGGTTCTGGGCATACCCCACGAACCAGTTTCTTTTCCCTTTAGGTAGATCTCCATCAATGCTCCCGCTCTTCGCCCCTATGTCAAGATATTTGAGCACCCTGTCTGAGGAGATTCTCCGAAAGGACTTGGCAACTGTACCCGCCCTGACTGTCCTTTCCATCATGGCACTCAGATCCTGAGCAGTCTCTTTTTTCATGACCTGGATCTTCATCACATTCGCATTCTGGTTCCGTACAAGCTTAGGGGTAACCATGCAACCGCCGTTCAGAACGGCCGTGACCATCTGTGCAGCATGGAGAGGTGATATGCGTGTCTGTTTGTTGAACCCGCATGCGAGCTCGGCTAGATCGTAATCATCTTTTGGTATGAAAATGGTACTGGGCGCGCTTTCGAATTCTTGCAGGGGTGATTTCCAGAACCCCATTTTCTTGGCCGTGAGATCGATAGGTGCCACACCCAGATACATAGTTCCAAGCTTGGCAAAGACGATGTTATTGGAGCGTGCAAAGGCATCAGCCAGAGAGATATCCATGCACCATTTATTTCTCTTGCTGGTGAGTTGTTTCTTATAAAGAGTATGGGCATTGCCGGAGTAATAGAACATGCTCCGACTCGTAAATCCTCTCTGATCCATTGCCGCTGTGACCGTTACCAGTTTAAAGATACTTGCAGCAAGATCTGTTTCCAGGCCGAGACTGCAATCCTGGCCTGATGTATTTTGGCCATAGAGGGCCAGGACATCGCCGGTTTGAGCATTTATCACGACTATGGAGCCGTAATATAATTTATACTTGGCCGCGATTTCAGCGATGAACTGCTGAAGATCCCAGTCAATAGTAAGGTTATGGTTTTTTATGGTATTCTGATCAATCCGGACAAGATCTTTCTTTGTGAAAACACATGCATTTTCTCTAGCGGGTTCAGTCTTTTTTGGGGGGATAGGCCCACTCGAGATCTTCTTCACGGAATTATGACCTGAAAAAAAGAAAAGCGGTACCAAGATCAAGATGAGGAGGAGAAAGTACCGGAGACGGATAAACCTTCGTTTCCGTCTCCTCGTTATTGATGGATAATCATCAATTGGGAACTGCCTTTTTATCAATCGATTCTCATCCTGTCCCAACATTTGTCCGGGGTTTTACCTAGGTAGTTAAGAGAAGTCAATGCCGATACCAAAAGTACATAGGTGATCCTGATATAATGATGACTTGTTTTGCATTCCATTTCATGCATTACAAGAATGCATGAAGAGACATACTTTTAAAGATAATCTACTTAGATGTGGTGCTTGTTGTTTGCTTGTCCAGCCTGGTATCACCCTTCATGGCTTCATAACCTGATACGATGTCGAGAAGCTCCTCCGTGATGGTCATCTGCCGCTGCCGGTGGTAGTCGGCAAAGATCTCTTCTAGATGTTCCTGAATATTTTTTTCGGCATTCTGCATTGCTGCAAGCCGGCTCGCGTTTTCACTGGCGAGCGATTCGGTGAAGGCACGGTAGATGGATACGAAGAGGTATTCGCGGATGAGAGATGCGAACAGCGCATCCCAGTCCATGGTAAAGAGCGGCAGGGTCTTTGATTCCCACTTCCTGGCCCTGAGGCTCTCGAGCCAGGTTCGGTCCACCGGCAGCAGACGCAAGGTATGCGGCTTGAAGGTGGCGCCTGAGAGATAATGGTTGTAGAAGAGGTAGATGTGCGGGATATGCAGCACAAAGTGCCATTCCTGGAGGATCATGACTATCTCCTGAACCATGGGGGTAATCCCGGCGGTGGAGCTTGGAGTAGGAAGATTATCATAGATGTCCGCCTCGGAGCGTTCCATATGGTCCTTCACCCATTCGCCCACTGTCAGGATGTAACGGCCCTCTTCCGGGGCTCCGAATGCATCCAGCTCATCCAGGGTATGAGCTACGACCTGGGCATTGAACTGGCCGCACAGGCCCTGGTCTGAACCGAACACGATGGCCCCAACCTTGGTCATGGGGGTCGGCCGGGGAGCTATCAGGGCCTCCTCTTGGGCTTGCAATACGATCTGGATACCTCTCTCCACGGTGTCGTTGTAGTCCACCAGGGATTCCACTGCCCTCTGATACTGTCGGATGCTCACTGCAGCAAGGGCCTTCATGGTCTTCACCACCGAGAGCAGGTCCTGGGTGCTCTTGATCTTCCTCCTCAAAGATTCAATGGTCTGCATCCGTCTTTTCTCCCATGGGTGCAACCGAGGTTTGTGCGGCATTTAATATGGTATTGAAGTTGTCGATGGATAGTTTCTCTCCGGTCTCGATCCTGACACAGAGGTCGCTCAAATGCTCGGTTACATCCTTGCGGACCGTCTGCTCGGCCTTGCTGATCTGGTTTATGGGGACACTGTCAAGCGCCCCGCCTGTCACGGCGAGCAGGGATGCGATCTGTTCGGCAACCCGTATAGGTTTCAGCTGCGGCTGTTTTAAGATCTCCCGCACTCGCCAGCCGAGTTCCAGGCGCCTGCGCGTGTCATCGTCCAGCCGGGTCCCGAAACGGGAGAAACTCTCCAGTTCCTCGAACTGTGAGTAGGCAATGCGCAGGTCCCCTGCCACGGCCCTGTAAGCAGGCAGTTGGGCCTTGCCGCCCACCCTTGACACGGATTTTCCTACATCGATAGCGGGTAACAGCCCCTTCTGGAACAGGCTGGGTGAGAGGTAGATCTGTCCGTCGGTGATGGAGATGAGGTTGGTGGGGATATACGAGGATATATCCTGGGCCTCGGTCTCGATAATGGGCAAGGCGGTGAGAGAGCCTCCCCCATACTGCTTCCTTAAATGGGTGGAGCGCTCAAGCATGCGTGAATGGATGTAGAAGATATCACCCGGGAAGGCCTCCCTGCCCGGAGGTCTCCGCAGCAGGAGCGAGAGCTCGCGGTATGCCCTGGCATGCCTGGTCAGGTCGTCATAGATCACCAGCACATCCCTGCCATGCTCCATGAAGTATTCCCCCATGGAGGTGGCTGCATAGGCTGCAACGAACTGAAGACCGGGCGGTTCTTCTCCTGCCGCCACCACGACGATGGAGTACCTGAGTGCGTTTTGCTCCTTAAGCGATGCTATGGTCTTGGCCACATCTGATGACTGCTTGCCGATGGCGCAGTAGATACAGATGACATCCTTGTCGTGCTGGTTGATGATAGTGTCTAAGGCAATTGCAGTCTTGCCGGTCTGGCGGTCGCCCAGGATCAGCTCACGCTGGCCCCTGCCGATGGGGATCAGGGCGTCGATGGTCTTGATACCCGTCTGGAGAGGTACGGTGACCGGGTCGCGGTGCATGATGGGAGGCGCCTCCCTCTCCACCGGCAAGCGTGCGGATGAGGCTATATCGCCGAGATTATCCAAGGGTCGTCCCAGGGCATCCACCACCCTGCCGAGCAGGGCATCCCCCACCGGGACATCCAGCACCCTGCCGGTACGGATCACTTCGTCCCCGGCGCTGATATTTTCGGATGCATCCAGCATGATGATGCCGATCTCATCCGGGTCAACATTGAAAACCAACCCATAGATATCACCGGGAAAACGGACGAGCTCTTCGGCCTTTACGCTGTCCATTCCGGTAACACGGGTTATGCCCGAACCGACATATTTGACAATACCCACTTCCTCGGGTTTGAGCTCGAATTTGTGCTCTGAAAGGGCGCCATCGAGCTTTTCAAAGGTGTCGTTAAGAACCACGTTCAGGGCCCCTTCGTCACTGGTCTTATTCATTGGAACTCCCTTTCATCCTTTGCTGTTCATCCATCGGGGGAATGACCTTCTCAAAGTATTCAGATAGCCTGTTCATCTAAACGGATCTCTTCCTTGAGGGCGCGTACGAACTTCTCCTCAAGACTCGCCAGGTAGTCCTCGATGCTCCAGGAAACCTTGTACCCATGGGCCATCATCTCGATCCCTGCACCGATGGCACCCGAGACCTCGTACCTGATGGGCACCTTTGGAGCCGCATAGGGCCTTATGGCTTCTTCTATCCTCTTTTTCTGGTCAGGGATCAGCGCAAATGCGCTACGCACGACGATGAATGACCCTCCCGCCTTCAGCGAATCCTTGAGCTTACCCTGCTGCTCCTGGCTCATCTCGCGTATGCGCTCAGTGAAGACCTGCACCATCCTTTCCTCCAGGTCCTCGTTTGCCATGTCAGCAAGAACATGTCGT
>JBEKLI010000068.1:0-7992 GCA_050010275.1 Desulfomonilia bacterium
GAGGTCTTTGGGCTCACCTCTTTATCGGAATTGCCGGACATCACGCAGTTCGAGGAGGTCTTTGGGGGTACCTGAGGTTTTAAATGGAGAAATCAAGATATCCGTATATCCGTGACTTGTTATGTCTTAAGCATCTACGGGCTTTTGTATTTTGAGAAAGAGATTTACTCCCTCCGGTTCCTTCTCTACGATTAGGGGGGGATTCCCCGGCAGATTGCCGGCAAGCGCCTTGAGCTCGAATTCGTTCCGATGGATCAGGAACCATTCTGCACCGAATTCCATGATGAACCTCTGTGGGTTGTATGGGCCGAAATTTCCTATCACCAGGAGACCGCCGGGTTTGAGGAAGCTGTAAAGTTTTTGGATGAGCCTGTTGGACGCCCTATCGGAGAGATAGTCGAACAGCCCTGCAGAATAGACGAAATCCGCTTCGCCATAAATACCTTTGTTGTTACCCTTTTCTACGATGAGCCGCTTGATGTTGTCCTGCTCAAAGTGGAACCTTATCTGAGGGATATCCTTCACCAGCGATTCGGTCCGGGCCTTGGCATCTTCAAGGGCAAGGTTGTCCTGGTCCATGGCAATGAATTCAATATGAAACGGCAAGGTCTTTCCTTCAAAACCTTTGAGCAGGTCGGCGATTTCAAGGGCCGGGCCGCAGGCCACACTCATGATCTTGAGGTCATTGCTTGATGTATTGTTTATTACAAGATCCTTAAGCTTCTTGTATAAGTACGACCGACGGTTTCTCACGGCCCTCGAAGCAGTGCCCTCGCAATCGACTTTATTCAGCACCTGGGAGAAAAGGTCTTCGCCCTCGAAGGCGTTGCGGTAGATGATATTCATCATCTCGTAATCACCTGCATACCCCAAAGGCTTGGTGATGCTCCGGTTGAACAGCCTGGACTTGGACAGGTAAGAATGAAGGCGTTTCTGGAAGAATTCTCGATGGATATAATGCTGTTTGGGGTCGGTGAAACGGCTGATGATGCTGGTAAAATGGTCATAGTAGCGATTCAATTCATCGAACAGGGCATCAAAGGCAAGTTCCCGCAGGGTCTCCACCAAGGCGCCTTGAAGTGACTCGTCTTCACTGTGTATGGTTTGAAAGTCCTGGACCAGCCTCTCCTGAAACCCGTCTAGGATGTAATGGAGGTGAGAGGTGATGTTGACGAACTCCGGGTCGAGGTTCTCTTCGATGGCCATGGACTGGACAAAGTCCAAAAAATCATTCTGGAGCTTGGTGATCTTGTCGGCCCTCATGATGGAATACACATCCATGGACTTGTCATTGTATGAGCAGCCGATGCAGGATACCGCCTGACCGCCCTGCTCCTCGTCCTGGATGTGGATGATGGTTGCCCCGGAGGCATGAACTTCCTGGTTGAAAGAGTAGAACGTAAGGTCAGGGATGATGTCTCCGATCTTCAGAAGGAGGCTGCCGTCTTCAAGATAGAAGGATGCCCCGGTGCGGGAGTAATCCTTGACCAGGCAGATATGCTCGGTCTTCTGAAAGTCGTGGAAGTGGATGGTTTTACTGGTGTCGCCGGCCTCCACGGTATATCTCAGATCACGCTTGAGCCTCAATCTTTCTCACCTCATCTGATATGGAAATGCCCGCATAATTAATTCACATTACGTTTGCTGTTACGGCATCAGTCCAAAAAAACTTTACTGCGCACAGTCGCTCATGTCCCCGCCAAGCTTGTCCAAGGCGTGGGGCAGGGCCTGTGCGATACTTTCGAGACACTCCCTCGCCCCCTTGGGGCTGCCGGGTACATTGACAATGAGGGTATGCTTCCTGACACCCGCTATGGCCCTGGAGATCATGGCATGAGGGGTCTTCTTGAGGCTCTCTGCACGCATCACCTCTTCCATGCCCGGAACGCGCTTGTCGATGACAGAAAGCGTGGCATCAGGGGTCACATCCCTTAAGGATAGCCCGGTACCGCCGGTAGTGATGATGAGGTCGAGGTGATGCTCATCGCACCAGGAGATGAGACGGTTTCTGATGAGGTCATAGTCGTCGGGGAGAATTTCGGCCATCTCCACTGATATGTTTAAGGTTGTAAGGATCTCCTTGATGATGGGCCCGCTTAAGTCCTGACGCAGCCCTTCGGAACCCTTGTCGCTCAGGGTGATGATCCCTGCCCTCTTCACCGCTTCACTTCCTTGAGCCTGCCCTGGGCTGCTATGACTATGGGCCTGGGCACGCCCTTGCTCTTGGCCAGCAGCCCAATATCACGCTGGTTGAGGTATGATACCTGTGCCATGGCGATGGTGAGCGGGGTCTTGGGGTTGTTCACCAGTGCGAGCCTGACCTGGTAGTTTCTCAGCCACTCTTTGTTCATGGCGATTTCTTTGAGGACGTCTTCGTTCACCTGCCTATTACTGGCAATGCCTATTATCTCGCTCTCGGTGATCTTCGGAGAGTTAACTACCGCGAGCTGGATGAGCTTGTTGGAATCGCGAATAAGGATCGATCGAGCCTCCTTGGATGCCTTGCGCGCGAGGTCGAGCTTTTCCGAGACTGTCATTGTCTGGATTTTCTGGAACAGACTCCTGATGGAATCCGACCCGTTATTTTCCATCTTTTGCTGCCTTCGCCTCCTCGACGATCTTCTCCTGGAGATTGAACGGCACCGGGTCCAGGTGTGAGAAGCCCATGGTGAACGTACCCCTTCCCGATGTTATGGATGTGAGGCTGGCCGCATAGGTGAGAACCTCGGCCAGGGGTATCTGGGCCTTGAGTTCCTGGTACTTGCCCCGGGAGTTCATACCCTCTATCTTTGCCCTGCGACTGTTGAGGTCGCCCATGACATCACCCATGCATTCCTCAGGCACAGTCACGGTGATATTCATGATCGGTTCAAGCAGGATCGGCTTGCACTGTTCCATGGCCTTCTTGAAGGCAAGAGAGCCTGCTATCTTGAAGGCCATTTCAGAGGAGTCGACCTCGTGGTATGAGCCGAAGTACACGGTGACCTTGATATCCACCACCGGGTTTCCTGTAAGGGGGCCTGTCTGCATGGATTCTATCACACCCTTTTCCACGGCCGGGATGTACTGTCTGGGAATGACCCCTCCGACGATTCCATTGACGAACTCGAAGCCCTTGCCGCGTTCCTGGGGCTCCACCCTGAGCCAGCAGTCGCCGAACTGACCGTGGCCGCCTGTCTGCTTCTTGTGCTTGCCCTGCACCTCGGCGCTGGCGGTGATGGTCTCTTTGTAGGGAACTTTCGGTGTCTTGAGATCCACTTCAACACCGTACCTTCTCTTGAGCCTGTCCACCGCGATCTCGATGTGGAGCTGGCCGAGGCCCGAGAGGATAAATTCTCCGGTCTGCTCATCGCGGAACACCTTGAGGACCGGGTCTTCATCCATGATCTTATGGAATGCAGGCATAATCTTGTCCACATCGGCCTTGGTCTTTGGGCTTACCGCCATGTTCATGATGGGCTCGGGGAATGTCGGGCTTGGCAGTGTAAAGGGGATGGATTCCGATAGCAGCGTGTCGCCTGTCTTGGTCTCTTTCAGTTTTGCCACGGCAAAGATATCGCCTGGTCCTACCAGATCAACGGGTTTCTGTGCCTTCCCTTCGAGCATGAGGATGGTGCCCACCCTTTCCTTGACCTCCCGTTTCGAGTTATAGGCACTGGAGTCGGGGCTGAGAGTGCCGGAGAGACACCGGATGATGCTCAATGTCCCGGTATACGGGTCGCTCATGGTCTTGAATACATAACCGCAGAAAGGCTGGTCTTCGAAAGGTTTGTATTCTTTCGTTTCCCCTTTACTGTTTTTCAAAGGAGGTATTGCCCTCTTTTCAGGTGTGATGAATGAGGAGCTGATAAAATCCATGAGGGGATGTATGCCCATGTTCAGCATCGCCGATCCGCAGAAGACTGGGAGAAACAGGCCTTTGGCAAGCCCTGTTGCCAACGCATTGTCGAGTTCTGCCTGAGAGAGTTCGCCGCCCTCAAGGTACTTTTCCATTAAGGCGTCATCTACCTCGGCCAAGTCCTCGATGACCTTTCCATAGATTTCCTCAAGCTGGTCCTGCATGTTTGCGGGGACAGGGGCCTCTTTAAAGGAGCCTGAACCGTCTTTCTCAAAGAGGAGGGCCTTCTTCTTGAGCACGTCCACCACGCCCGCAAAGCTGTCTTCAGCGCCGATGGGCAATGTCATGGGCAATGGCTTGATCTCAAAGACCTCTGCAATATCAGTGAGTACCTGTTCAAAATTGGCGCGCTCCCTGTCCATCTTGCTGACGAAACAGGTCCTGGTCAGACCTTCTGCGCTTGCCATTCTCCAAAGGTTCTCAGAATAGGGTTTGATCGAGTCAATGGCATCGATGACGAACAATGCATTGTCGCACGATTTCAGGCCAAGGATGACCTCAGAGGTAAAGTTGGTATCACCGGGGGTGTCCAGCATGATAACCCCGGTGTTCTTCCATTTGAAGTTGTGCAGGGCGCTGAAGATGGAAGACTGGCGCTTGACTTCCTCCGGCTCGAAGTCGAGAACGGTATTCCCGTCAAGCACCTTACCGAGCCTGGTAGTGGCCTTGGCATTGAACAAGAAGGCCTCGCCGAGCGATGTCTTTCCGGCGCCGGATTGTGACATGATGATCACATCTCTTAAGTTTTCCGTGCGAAACTTCCTCATCGATCCTCCTATTAACCCGAATCATTAAGCTTAGGTTTTTTAACTGAAAAGGACCCTTCAAGTCAAGGTGCGGCTTTTGCGCTTCCGGGCAGTCATCAAGAGGGAGAATAAATGAATAAGCAAAGGGATCTCATGGCGTATAAGTTAGGAGGTTTTAAGTTTGAGGTTTTAAGTGTTAAATTTGATTCTGAATCAAGGTACTCACACTGGTCTTCTGCATTAGATCCTGCAACTTAAAACTTACCACTTAAAACTTTCATCAATTTATGGTGGAATAGCTTCATGTGGAAAGACATAACGGGCCACAGCAAGATTATCGATTTGATGAGATCCTATTGCCTATCCGGCAAGGTCCCCCATGCATTCCTGTTTGCAGGCGCCCTTGGCCTTGGCAAGACCCGGATGGCCAAGGAGTTCTTCAAGGCCCTGAATTGCCTGGAAGACAACGGGGATGCGTGTGACAAGTGCAGGAGCTGCCTTAAGGTAATGGCAGGCTATCATCCTGACCTTACCGAGTTAAATCCGCTCACCAGGTGGATCAAGGTGGATGATGTAAGGGAAGTCCTTGCAGACGTCGGCTTGAAGCCCTTTGAAGCGCGCATGAAGTGTATCATTGTCGAGCCGGCAGAGCACCTGAACATAGAAAGCGCCAATGCCCTTCTCAAAACCCTTGAAGAGCCGCCTTCCAGCACGGTGATCTTCCTTATCAGCCATAGGCCGAAGCTCTTACTGCCCACCATCGTCTCACGGTGCCAGCTCATCCGTTTCAGTGAGGATGAGGATGTTGATCTTTCCGGGGATGGAAGTGGTGCCCTGCAAACAGGTGACGGACATCAGGAAATCGGCGAGTCCCATGCCTTGCACCATGAGATCATCGCACTGCTTGGAGGCAGCAATCCGGCATTGCTGGCAAAAAAATATTTCGATTCTGAAGGCTGGGATGTGCTGCCTGAGGTGCTCGCGGCTGTTGAGTCCATCATCAGGGATATCATGGCGCTTCGCCTCGGCTGCGATAAAGTGATGAACGAGTCTCTGCGGCAGGTACCGATAAGGTATACGAACATGGAAGAGATCGAGAACATTACCGGCCTCATCAGCGCCATGCGGAGAGGAGTGAACGAAAATATCAATTTAAGGATTGCCGCCACCGAGCTGTTCATCAGGCTGAGCCAGTTGGCAGGGTAGTGATCTGTTCGTGAACAATGATATACAATAAGTGACTAAACCTGAAATGACATGACACTCATCACTTCCGAAGTTTATCATTCCAAATAAAAAAGGGGATGGGCATTCGCCCATCCCCCCATGTGGGGTCAGCCACAGGCATCCTCATTTTCTGATAAAAGTACTGGTCGTGCTCTTAACAACCTGGCCGCTCGTAGTAGTTCCCTGCACATACCAGGTAACGGTGGTCCCGGAAGGGATGAACCATTGCCACAGGACCGCATGCAGAGTGGTGGAGGTGCCGCTGCCCGAATAGACCTTGGTGTAATTCTTGCTGCTATTGATGGAAATATAGGCTGTATAGCTCTTGAACCCGCTGCCTGCCCAGGAGAGTTTCGGACTCGTGGAGCATACTGTGCCATTGACCGGAGAGATCAGGGTGATCTGGTTGGCTGCGGACTGGACCGTCACGGTCACACTCGAAGCTGCACTGGTGCCTATGCCGTCATAGACCTTCAGTTGGAAAACATACACGCCTGCCTGGCTTGCCGTAAAAGACGGCTTTACGGTGTTGGAATTGCTCAGGGACACCTGAGTGCCGCTGGTCTGCGCCCAGATGTAGGAGATGGCCGTTCCGTCCGGGTCATAGCTGGCGCTGCCGTCCAGGGTTACTGTCTGGCCGAGGGTGGCTACGATGTTGCTGCCTGCATTGGCAACAGGCAGGTTGTTCACGGTTACGGTCACCGTGTCCGTAGATGATATCTGCCCATCCGAAACGGTAACCATGAACACGTAGACGCCGGCGGTCGTTGGTGTAAAGAACGCCTGGTTCATCGTATCCGCATTCTGTATCACCACAGAGGCCCCGGAAACCTGGGTCCATGTGAAGGTGAGCCCGTCGAGATCAGGATCATAGGAGCCGGAGGCGTCGAGTACAACATCGAAACCCACATCGGTGTGCATATCCGAGCCTGCATTGGCAACAGGCGCATGATTCAGATACACGACCTTGACAACTACACTGGAAGACGTTGAATTGACCGTGCCGTCATTAACAATGAGATTGAAATTGAAGGTGCCGACCGTACTCGCCACGAACGTGGGTTTTGCGGTGCTGGCGCCGCTGAGTGTAACCTTCACCGGATCGGATGATGCCTGTGTCCAGGAGTAGGTCAGTGCGTCGCCGTCAGGGTCGGTGGAGCCGGTCCCGTCAAGGGTCACGGTGACGCCCTTGTCTACATCTTGTTCTACTCCTGCATTGGCAGTAGGTGCATGGTTGACCTTATTGACCGTGACGGTGACCTGGGATGTAGCACTGTAATTGACGCCATCGTAGCACTGCACGGAGAATATGTACGAACCGGCATTTGTCGGGGTAAAGGTGATGTTCTGCTGGGCCATGCTCGGTATGGACACACTCGGGCCCGATACCTCGCTCCACTTGTAGGTGAGAGAATCCTGGTTCGAGTCCGTACCGGTTGCATGGAGCGTAATCTGGGTACCGGCATCGATGGTCATATTGCTGCCGGCATTCACACTCGGGGCGACATTATTGATCGTCACGTTTACCGTGGCAGAAGATGAGCCTGCCGAATTGGTACAGGTCAGTTTGAACTGGTATGTACCTTCCTTGATCCCTACAAAGTCCGCCTTTTGCGATGTCGGGGTATTGATCGTAACTGATGCCGGGCTGGTGCCCACCTGTTGCCAGAGGTACTGAAGGGTCTGACCACCCGGGTCGGAGGAGGCAGAGCCGTCAAGAATCACGTCCTGTGGATTAAGAGTCTGATTGGTCCCTGCATTGGCCACCGGCAAGGAGCTTGTATATTGTATGGTGTCAGTGGCAGGGGATGTCATCCAGTTGCCTGAGCTATCCTTGAAAAGGGCATAGACGGTCTTGGAACCGTAACCGCTGGAAAGCGTCCACGAGTAGCTGGAGGCATAAGCAACCTCACTGGAGTATGTCGTACCATCGTTGCTGAACTTCATACCGGTCACAGAGCCGGCTGCATCGCTTGCGCTCAAGGTCAGTGTGACTGAAGTAGAGGTCGTAGTGGAAGCACCACCGTTGATCACGACACTCCCCGTGGGGGGGGTGGTGTCCGTAGGTGCTACGAGTTGAATCGTTGCAGTAGCCGGAGAAGTCATCCAATTTCCCGAGTT
>JBEKLI010000069.1:0-7981 GCA_050010275.1 Desulfomonilia bacterium
CCCAAGACCAGTTGATTGTCTGGATACCACAGGACAAAACGTTAATCGCAGCAGATAATTTCTACTGCTCCTTCCCAAATCTCTATACGATCCGCGGCACCAGCCCCCGACCGGTAGACCAGTGGATAAAGACCATCGATGTCATGCGGAGACTCAAGCCTGAACATCTGATGCCCTGTCACACTGTCCCTATCCATGGAGAACAGGAGATTGAAACGGCCCTTATCAATTATCGCGATGCTATCCAATGGGTACGAGACGAGGTGATCAGAGGCGCGAACAAAGGCTATGACCTCGATACAATCGCAGAAAAAATAAAATTGCCACCTCACCTTACAGGACTTCACTATCTTACAGAATTCTATGGACAAGTTGACTGGTCGGCTAAGGGTATTTATACCAGTAACCTTGGATGGTTCGATGGCAGACCAGATAAGCTCTACCCTATGAAAGAACAAGAGACAGCCAAACGAGAGATATCTCTGATGGGAGGACCCGAGAAAGTCATGCAGTTAGCGGATGTGGCACTTGGGCAGAGTGATTTTAGTTGGGCAATCCACTTGCTTGCAAAACTGAGTGATAGTGGTATTGCTACCGGTAATATGAAGACAGCATTGGACGAGAAACTGGCCATCAGCTATGAAGGTTTGGCCTCTACCCTCTATAATCTCAATGGACGGGGATATCTGCTGGAATCAGCCTACGAACTCAGGCATGGCCTGGAGAAGCCTGAGCCTGCCAAACTCGATGAAAGCCTGGTTTCCAAGGTTCCTCTGGAAACTATCTTTACGATAATGACCACCAGGCTGATTCCTGAGAAGTCCATGGATGTCCATGAAACGGTACATTTTGTATTCCCGGATGAAAAGAAACGCTTCATAGTGACGGTCCGTAAGGGCATTGCAGAGGTTGTCGAAGGGGAACCTCTACCCGGAACACCTGATCCTGTAGCTATAGTAAATATCGATGCACTTACTTTTCGAAAGATGTCTACGAAAATGATTAGCCCAGTGATGGCTTTTACAACAGGTAAGATCAAGGTTCAGGGTAACTGGCTGAGTTTTCTCACTTGGTACAGTCGTTTCGAACGCAACTAATTTGTGTAGTTTCATAGGAGATGCTGATAATTATCTATGTATGGCATTGCTGGAATAAAGGGTTAAGTGCATTATCACCATCTTAAGGCTTATGAACCGTTATCATGATATGTACAAAGTACCAAAAGGCACAGTCTGAAGTGAAGTACCTTGCAGCGTAGGTCTCAACCACTAAAAGAGTATGACCAAGGTATCGGTTTATTTATTAGTGTTTTCTGTATGCCAGTGTCATTAAGGTATGTAATATCTGCGTTGTTGATAATGCCTGATCCTCCGGTCACATCATACCTTACCTCATGGGTGCCGGGTTCGCTACTACTCCCTCCGCTACTTCCTCCACATCCAGCAAAGAGAACTGTAATGACAAGAACAATTATTGACTTCATGATATGATATACATGCTCCTTAAATATCATAGTCAGAGATTAAATCTTAAATACCTATCTGTGAGTAAGAGAAGAGTTTGTTGGTTGCAATCATACCTGCAAGTCTATGAGATACGAAACTCTGCCATTCTGAACTTTCTTCATGTGGGTTTGAAGTGTCGGTCTCATTTCAACAAGATGAGGTGTTGTAACTATTTTCTCAAAATCTATAATGCAGATAGTAAATAATGAGAAAATCCTTTTCCTGACATGTTCGACATGAGTTTGTTGCTCCACAATGTGTTCCATGGTTCTTCCCCCTTTCTACAAACACAATATTCAAGCAAAATTTATGCTAGGCTATCCCTTTTAAATTGCCAACAATTCTAAGAAAATATGATTTATCCGAAACATGGAAATTAATTTTCAGAGAAAATAGTTTCCTTAGATATGGAAAAAATATTCTATCCAGTGGCTTTGTGCTATACCCGGAACGCTGGCCGTTCCATATCTTGAAATTTGACATTCAATGAGTTTTGAACTTAATATCCACTTTGTTCTGGGGAAATTATTAGAAGTACCCTGTAATGATTAATAGAATCAAATATTATATCAAGAGGAGTTCCCATGAGAAAAAAGAGTCTGAAATTCATTCTGATGGTAAATATTGCCCTGGAGATCAAGGGTGATCAGGTACAGGTCGTTGTGAAAAATATCAAAGTAAAACCATCCACAGTATCCTTGCCGATCGAGGCATCTCCTGCTAATAAGAGAAAACATGCAAAGAAGAAACTCGGAAAATCAATCCATGAGGTTGTATTAGAATCTGCAAAAAAGGTCTCCAAGAAAGCGGATGATGGAATCTTCAAATCGGTGGACCTGTTTAATGTGGCAATCAAGAAATATCCCGAACTGAACAAGAAGAGCTTCAACACAACCGTCATATCAACAGCACCTGAACATACCTCCTGGAAATATTATCCCAATGGGAAGGACTACCTGGTCTACCTGGGCAAAGGGAAATATAAGCTCAGGGACACAGCGCAATAGAACACCTTGAAGAGCTGCAATTAGCGTTAAGAGCAGATAAAAAGTAAGAACGCTTTTTAGGATCGCAGTGGAGTTGCTCCTTACCGAGCACCCCGCACAGATCCCGGCGTTCTATAGATCCCTTACCAGCCGTCACGTACTGGTATGAAGTGATAGTTTCGTATGTTTCAACCACAGATTTTCAATTTTCAGACACCTTAAAACCGAGAAGAAATCGGAGGAATCTCTGTTCAGCGAAAATTGACTCTTGCCCCATTAATTCAAGTACTAACGATAGAATAGCAATCATTAGTCCCTGGATTAACCCAAATTTATCTTCGTCATGATATTTGTCGATTGTCCATTATTATGTGACACAACTGCAACGAATGATTTTTTGTAAGATAGAAGAACCGATGGAAACCTACCATGTATTTCATGATCCAGCAGGTCGCCGTTGGCGGCATGTCCGTCGAATCATGTTTTTCTGCGCAGCAGTATTCACAGTAGTTCTCGGCGTTTTTATTGTCAGCATCCTTGTCAACCCATTACTTCCCAAGTTGGACCTTCAGCCCATACATGGACTGCCCCGGGCAGCGGATGCACAACCTCAACCTCCGCCTCTTGTCGTGACACGCCAAGGTCAGATGATGATGCATGTGGAAGCGGCCCTCAAGCGGGAAGAAGAAAAGACAGCTGTCGTACCAGGTAAAAGGTTGGCAGAGATGAAGATAAGGCCTCTCCCTATGGTTCTTACTTTACCAAAGGTCAAGGATAAATCCGTGCTGGGTAGGCCCTTGGCCATCGGCTTTTATGTCAATTGGGATGACTCAAGCTATCAGTCGCTCAAGCACAATCTCAACCAGCTTGACTGGGTTGTCCCGGAATGGCTGCAGCTGCAGGGTGGAAGCAACTGTCTTGCCTGTAACATAGATCCGCGCGTCGTCGACTTGATTCGACGTGAGCACCCACATACGATCGTTGTTCCCATCATCAATAATGCCAAGGACGGTAAATGGTATCCGAATGTTCTTGCTCGGGCTATCGACAATAAAGCAAAGCGAAAACGCCTGATAGACACCATCGTGCAGGTGGTAACGAAAAACCGGTTCAACGGCCTCTGTATAGATTTTGAAGAGGTCCCACAAAGCTCCCAAGCCGATCTGATCCATTTTATGCAGGAATTACACGCAGTTTTTTTGCCGCATAGATGGGTTTTAACCCAAGCAGTGCCTTTTGATGACAGTTCCTGGAACTACCCATCCTATCAAGCTTCGACTGATTACTTAATGCTGATGGCCTATGACCAGCACTGGAACACAAGTAATGCCGGCAGCATCTCGGGACAAGACTGGTTTGAGCGCATCCTGGACAAGCGTCTCCAGGGCTTGGACCCCGCAAAGATGATCGTCTGCATCGGTGGCTATGGTTACGATTGGGGTCAAAAAGGCGAGGCCACTGAGCTCACCTTCCAGGAGGCGGTTCTCGAGGCTCGGGATTCTGAGGCAAAAATTACCTTGGATCCGGATTCGCTCAATCCGAGTTTCAATTACATGGATGAAGACGGCTCAAAGCATACGGTCTGGTTCCTTGATGCTGTAACGGCCTATAATCAGATCCGCACCACTGAGACATATGGTTGCGCCGGTATCGCATTATGGCGTCTCGGATCGGAGGATCCGTCACTGTGGTCTGTATTCGGTTCCTCAAGGATGACCTCTTCACCGGATAAATTACGCTTGATGCAAGGTGGCTATGACGTTGATTTTGAGGGCTCGGGTGAGATACTTCAGATCGAAGCTCAGCCGCAAAATGGCTCACGCGATATCAAAGTCGATCAGGAAACGGGACTCATCATCGAAGATAATTACACTTCCATTCCATCATCCTATGTTATCCGACGCCGTGGCGGACGGCAAGGCCTGATTGCATTGACCTTCGATGATGGACCTGACCCGAAGTGGACTTCAAAGATCCTTGACATCCTGAAACAGGAACACGTACCGGCGACATTCTTCATTATCGGCCAGAATGGTGAAGCCAATCCCGGCCTGATACGCCGCATGTTCGCTGATGGACATGAAATCGGAAATCACACCTTCACCCATCCGAATCTGGGGGAAATTCCCGGCTATATTACCGACCTTGAATTACGTGCCACCCAGCGGTTGATTGAATCCCTTACTAATCATTCGACAAAACTCTTCCGGGCACCGTATTTCGGCGATGCAGAGCCCACAACCCCGGATGAAATCGGGCCGGCAGCCCGTGCCCAGCGGCTCGGTTACTTAACCATCGGGTTGCATGTCGACCCTGATGATTGGGCAAAGCCCGGATCCGATACCATCGTACAGAGAACGATAGAAGGTGCTACTACCACTGATCCGGACAAACACGGGCAAGTCGTATTGCTCCATGATGGCGGCGGCAACCGTTCGCAAACAGTTGAAGCCCTGCCGGTAATCATTCACCAGTTGAGGGCGCGTGGATTCCGATTCGTAACAATCTCAGGCCTTGCAGGCTTTACCCATGATCAGGTGATGCCTCCTCTCACCCAGAGCGACAGTCTTTATGAGAATATCGATGCCATGACGTTCTCCACAATAGCTGTGCTTGGATGGGCATTAAGCTGGATCTTCATCATCGGCATTATTCTTGGCCTGGGCAGGATGGTTTTCATTGGTACGCTTGCCTTCGCACAATGGCTCGGTAACCGCCGACGTGAGGCAACTCATTCGGGCGAGTCCTATGAGCCTTTTGTCTCGATCCTTGTCCCTGCTTATAATGAGGAGCGCGTGATCGTTCGTACCATTCAGAATCTGCTAAGCTCGGACTATCCTCATTTTGAGATCATCGTTGTTGACGATGGCTCATCTGACCGTACAAGTGATGTTGTGAGCAAGCAGTTCCAGGCTGAGCGGCGCGTACGTCTCTTCACAAAGGGGACTGGCGGAAAGTCAGCAGCATTGAACTACGGATTGCACCTTGCACAAGGTGCAATCATTGTTGCTCTTGATGCTGACACACTCTTCAATAAGGGGACCATCCGGACACTGGCGCGCAGGTTTGTGGATCCGCAGATAGGCGCCATTGCAGGCAATGCCAAGGTAGGCAATCGCATCAACATCATCACACGCTGGCAGGCTCTTGAGTATGTCACATCTCAAAACCTAGACCGGCGAGCTTTTGCCTGCCTCAACTGCATTAATGTAGTGCCTGGAGCAGTTGGAGCCTGGCGTCGGGACCTGCTCGAACATATCGGTGGTTTTTCTTCAGACACCCTGGCTGAAGATCAGGACCTCACGCTCAGCATCAGAAAACTCGGCTATAAAATCGGTTATGAAGAGAATGCCATAGCCTGGACAGAAGCCCCTGATACAATCCGAACACTCGCCAAGCAACGATTCCGCTGGTCCTATGGCACGCTGCAATGCATGTGGAAGCATCGCCATGCATTGTTCCGGCCGAAATACGGTTCGCTCGGCCTTATTGCACTGCCGAATGTCTGGATATTCCAGATCCTGTTCCCGCTCTTGTCTCCTATTATGGATCTCCTGCTGGTGTGGGTATTGATATCTGCCGGGCTTGAAAGGTTGGAGCATCCTGCACAGTATGCCATCACAAATTTTCAGCAGGTGCTTTTCTACTATGCCCTCTTCCTCGCCGTGGATTGGCTGGCGGCGGTCTTCGCCTTTGCGCTGGAGAAAAAAGAGCAGTGGGGGCTCCTTTGGTGGCTGTTCCTGCAACGTTTTTGCTATCGGCAGGTGATGTACTATGTGATGATCAAATCAGTAATCACAGCTATGCATGGTGGCCTTGTGGCTTGGGGCAAGCTCGAACGTAAGGCGACAGTCGAAGCTCGGACTTAAGAAAAGCTGTAATTCCGTGTAGTCTGAATAAACCCCAAGACCTTCCCCATTTCCTGCGCGTTATCTAAGCTTTTTCTCAAAATTCAATTATCTTTGCAGAATAATGTAATTTCATGACCTTCAACAGTTGGTAGTACGCACAGAACCCCATTTGGTGGAAAGTGAATATTTTGTGCAAGGCGCCGCACTCTGGTATGAGGTGATGGGCTTCCTGGCCTTGATCCACAGGCATATCGCGGCAGTTACGCGGTGGATTAATGAATAATTATTAGATCTCAACATAAAAATCTACGATTGATCTCCTGGAAATGGGACTGATGATTTATTGCAGTTATCTCTGTTCTTGAATGAGATATAATAGACTAGATTTTTAAGTAATCATTCGCTTTGAAATCATTTTTTATTTGCATATATTGCTCTTTCTCCTTATTTTATAAAGTATATTCATTGTGGTTATTGTGAGTATTACTGGAATGAGCTACGGGGGATGTGTGCATCATCTGATACCTCTGTCACCTTTCAGGGCCATTTACTTGTTGGCCGGATACAGTATCACCATTCTTCTTCTTCACTATCCCCGACTGCTTGAAAATCAGGCATTGTCGGTCTCCTATAAGGATTTTTAAGGCTAGTCTATCCAGACTCTAACGGAGCAAAGAGGATATGTATGCAACGCTGGTATTCCCTGCTTCTGCCGCGTTCCGCCAGGTCAATCGCATGGCTGGCAATCCTGATCGTCTTTGCCGTCGGCTTCCTTGCCCTTGTCGGTTGGATGCTGGACATAACGCTGCTCAAGAGCATCGAGCTTCAATGGAGATCGATGCGCGTCATTACGGCACTATGTTTTATCCTTTCTGCAACGGAGCTGGCACTCCTGCAAAAGAGCCCGTCTGCCGTTCGTAAGTTCATTGTCCTGCAGGCACCAGGAGTATTTGTTGGCCTGGTGGGTTTGCTGACAATCGTTATCTATGCAATAGCGACGATTACTGGACAGGAACCTTCCCTGGGAAGCGCCCCGTTTCTGAACCTGTTTCTGGCTCCGGAGACCAGGGCTGCTTTATTGACCGCGATCCTATTCCTGATCAGCGGGTGTGCCCTGGTCCTTCTGGCCATCGGCAGTCGAGGCACTGCACATATTGCCCATGCCCTCATGTTGCCGGGAGCCATGCTGAGTTATATGGTCCCGGTGAGTTACCTTCTTGGTGTCCAGGCCATACATGCATGGCTTAATGTGCCGGTAGCGCTGAATACGGGCCTTGCCTTCTGTGCCCTTTCTGTCGCCATCTTCTGCGCCCGTCCTGATACCTGGCTGATGAGCGGATTCACGAGCGATCGTTCGGGTAGTGTCATGGCCCGGCAACTCCTGCCTGCCCTCCTGATGCTCCCGCTTCTGATCGGATGGCTGCGATTGCATGGAGAGCGCGCCGGATACTTTGAGTCGGCAGTCGGGGTGGTCCTGGTGGCGATTACCTATGCCGTCTGCTTCCTCTGTTTACTGTGGCTGAGTGCCAGGTCGGTAAATCAAACGGATGATGAACGACAAACAGCCGAGCAGGCTTTGAAGGAAAGCGAGCAAAAGTTACGCCTCTTTATTGAACATGCACCGGCAGCTATCGCAATG
>JBEKLI010000070.1:0-7943 GCA_050010275.1 Desulfomonilia bacterium
CAACCTTAAACCTAAAACTTAAAAACAAATTTTACTTCCCTACAGGCATTTTTTTCCTGGGGCTGAAATACCGGATATTGGACTGAAGCCATTTTAAAGACACTGGCACCCCCTTTGCTCATATGGTCCCAGCAAGGAGGGCGTATGGATCAGGGTATTTACACGGCGGCGGCAGGGGCGATTGCCATGGAGGAGAGGCTCAACATCATCTCCAACAACATCGCCAACCTGAACACCACCGGATTCAAGAAAGACCAGATGAGCTTCGAACAGTTTGTCAGACAGCTGGATACCTCTATGTTGTACACGGGACAATACAAAACAGTGCCCATCGATGTAATACCCGTCAGCACATCCATTGACCTTACGCCCGGCCCCCCTGTGAAAACAGGTAACCCTCTTGATATCGCACTGGCGGGAGACGGGTTCTTTGTCGTCAATACTGATAATGGTCCTCGATATACCAGGGCAGGATCATTCCAGCTCAGTACGGATAACATGATAATAATGCCGCAGGGATATACTCTTCAGGGACAAGGGGGCGATATCACCATCGACCCCAATAAGGGCCAGTTGGTTATCGATTCCCGAGGGAAAGTTTCCCAGGATGGTGATGAAGTGAGTACCCTTCAGGTGGTTAACATCCCGCCTGAAGCCCTTGTACGCGAAGGTAATAACCTATTCTCCGTCAAAGATGGCTTCACGCCGGAACCCGTTGAGATCCCGTCTGTCATCCAGGGCAGCTTGGAGACAGCCAATGTGGAGCCTATCAATGAAATGGTGGAGATGATCGCGGCCCAGAGGGCTTATGATGTCTTTCAGAAGGTGATCAGGTCGGTAAACGATGCCTATTCATACTCGATGCATAATGTCGGGACAGTAGCATAGAAAGGAGGAAAGGCTATGATTCGAGCGATGTGGACCTCTGCCACGGGCATGAATGCCCAGGAGTTGATGGTCAATACCATTGCAAATAACCTGGCTAACACGAACACGACGAGCTACAAGAAGAGCAGGGTGGATTTTGAGGATCTTTATTATGCCACCTATAATCAACAGGGTAGTCCCACCCCTACAGGCGGAACCGTACCTGTGGGGATTCAGGTGGGCATGGGTGTGCAACCGGTGTCCATTCAGAAGATCTTTACCCAGGGTGACTACCTCCAGACCAATAATAACCTGGATATGGCCATCCAGGGCAACGGTTTTTTCCATCTCATCGCAGATGGGAATGATGTCTATACACGAGATGGTTCCTTCAAGATGGACTCTGAAGGCTATATCGTGAATTCCAGGGGAGAGAGGCTTCAGCCGGAATTCAAAGTACCGCAACAGACATCCAATATTACGATTTCCCAGTCGGGACAGATCAATTGCCTGTCGAATGGGGGCACGGTGCTTGCCACCGGGAACATCCCAACCTACATCTTTCCAAATACCGCAGGTTTGGAATCCATCGGCATGAATGAGTATGTGCCGACTCCTGCATCCGGGGATGCCATCGAGGGTACACCGGGTAAGGACAACTTCGGCACTATCTCTCAAGGGAATTTGGAGATGTCCAATGTGGATGCCATTGCGGAGATGGTCAATATGATAGCAGCCCAAAGGGCATATGAGCTCAACTCCAAGTGCATAACAGCCTCGGATAATATGCTCCAGACCGCAGCCGGTATTGTGAGGTAGTACTCGATGCTGAACTTTATAGCGTTGATTTGTCTGTTCTGCTGGCTTTCCATGCCGGGGAGCGTATTCGCCGACACGGTTGTTGACCTCAAGAGAGAGGTGGCACTTACCGGTAAGACGGTTATGCTTTCAGACGTGGCCGAGATCAGCGGAGAAGATGCCCGGTTGCTCTCAGGTATCGTTATTGCTAAATCACTTGAGAACTCCTTTGATTTGTATATTTCAGTTAAGGCCGTTACAGACAAGGTCCGCTCCCACTATCTGGGGTCTGTGATCTATACGGGTGCGACAAAGACACATGTCTCTTCGTGCACCGTGGAGGTGCCTGAAGAGGTCCTTAAGAAGCACTTCATCGAAGAAATAATCAAAAACAGCCCCTGGAAAGATTCCGGCAGGATCGAGGTGACCGACATAAGGGTGTCAAGGATTCCGAAGGTCCTTCAGGCAGATTCAAACACCATACAGGCAAAATTTTCCTCCCATGAAAGGTATCTCGGGTTCGTAACGGCAACCATGCTCATCGGTAGTGGACCATTCCCGGAGAATGTGACCGTGACTGGGAGAGTCAAGCTCATAGCCGATATCCCCGTGCTAAGGGCAAAGGTCGCCTCGGGTAGGATCATTGAGCCAGGCGATCTTGTGGTGCGGTCTGTTGATATCTCTTCATGTCCCAATGCCTATATCTCTCTGGAAGACTGCATAGGTAAGCGGTCAAGAGTTATGCTGCTGGAAGGCAACCCCATCCTGCCTTCGCAGGTGCAGCGCAAGCCGGATATATGCTCGGGCGAGATAGTCTTGATTGAGGCCAGGACGAATGACCTCGTGGTCAGAGATAAGGGTATAGCCATGAAGGACGGGTATCAGGGTGAGACAATCCCCGTGAAGAATGTCTCCTCAGGCAGACAGGTGGTTGGCACTATTATTGCTGCAGCACTGGTGCAGGTTGCGTTGTAGGAGGCATTTATGAAGGCACGGCAATATCTTATGCTCGTTGTGGTGATGGCGGCTCTCAGCGCATGCTCCCATATCCCCGAAGATGTTAATTTGAGCGAGGACGAGCTTTCTCCGCCCATGGGGGAGCAGGCTGAATATGCCAAAAGCCCGGGGTCCTTGTGGACGCCGAGCGCCAAATTTTACGACATGTATAGTGACCGCAAGGCACGGCAGGTTGGGGATCTCATAGTCATCCAGATCTCTGAGAGCTCCTCGGCGGATAAACAGGCAAAGACCGATGCATCACATGACAGCAACATAAATAATTCGGTTACGAATTTCCTTGGACTGCCGGTGAATCAGTCGTCCTTTGCCGGTAAACACCTTGAACCGACCGTAGGGACTGATAGCTCATCGAAATTTACCGGGACAGGGGAGACTTCACGGAGCGGCACCCTGAGTGCGGTCGTATCTGCACGTATAACAAGGGTACTGCCAAGCGGTAATTTCATCATCAAGGGTAAGAAGCAGATAAGGGTGAATGATGAATCCCAATACATTGTGGTCTCCGGGATCGTCAGGCCCGATGACATCCTGGGAGATAATTCCGTCATATCTGCCAATATAGCCGATCTGAAGATCGACTACTATGGAGCCGGTATCCTTGGCGACCAGCAGAATAAGGGTTTCATTGCAAGGGCCATAGACAAGATTTGGCCGTTTTAGAGGTGGATCATGAAAAAGATTACCCTTGCCATTGTTCTTATATTCCTTACCGTACAGCCGCTCCTTGCGGTGCGTGTGAAGGACCTTGTACAGATCCAGGGGGTCCGGGAAAACAAACTTTCGGGTTACGGGTTGGTGGTTGGCCTGAACGGTACCGGGGATAAGGCCGGAACAGGCAACGAGTATACTATCCGGTCTGTAGCGAACATGCTTCGGAATATGGGTATCCAGGTGAATGCAGCCGACCTGAAAATGAAGAATATAGCAGCGGTCATTGTCACGGCAACGCTGCCTCCTTTTGCTAAGAGCTCCCAAAAGATTGATTGCACGGTTTCGTCCATGGGTGATGCCACCTCTATCGCAGGCGGAACACTGATTTCCACACCTCTATACGGTCCGGACGGGAAGGTATATGCCCTTGCCCAGGGCCCCATATCGGTCGGCGGCTTTGCCGTGAGCGGTGCCTCGGGTTCTGGGGTTACCAAAAACTTCCCCACAGCGGGGATGATCTCGAATGGTGCTGTGGTTGAGCGATCGCTCGATCTGAGCATGGGCCCGCAGATGACGCTGGTCATGAATAACCCGGATTTCACCACCACGGGCAGACTCGTACGTTCCATCAACGACAAGCTGGGAACCCAGGTGGCAAGTGCTGAAGACCTCTCCACCATCACGCTTGATGTGCCGACGACATACCAGAACCGGCTTGTTGATTTCGTGGCACTCATTGAGGCTGTCGATGTAACACCTGACAACCGGGCAAAAGTCATTGTGAACGAGCGGACCGGCACCGTAGTCATGGGTAGTGAGGTAAAGATCTCGAACGTTGCTATCGCACATGGCAATCTGAGTATCAAGATTTCCGAGCGACCACAGGTATCTCAGCCCATGCCATTTTCGCAAGGAGCCACCACTGTTGTCCCGCAGACCGGGGTACAAGTGGAGGAGGGCGGTAAGCGGCTCATCCTGCTTAAGAGCGGGGCCAGCATAGGCGACCTTGTGAATTCCCTGAATGCCGTCGGCGTATCACCGAGAGATCTTATCATTATCCTGCAGGCAATCAAGCGGGCCGGCGCTTTGTACGCAGATCTGGAGATCATATGATTCGGGATGTCAGCATGCTCACTCAGATGAACCAGAGCAATCCGGCAAAGGCCTTGGATAAGGTATGTAAAGAGTTTGAGACACTGTTTGCCCATCAGCTCTTAAAAACCATGTCCGAATCCATGCCGGAAGGGTTCCTGGAGGAAGGTTTTGCAAATGACATCTATAAGGATATGTTTCATGAAGAGCTTGCCAGAAGCATCGGACAATCCGGCGCATTAGGCATTGCCGATATCCTCAAGAAGCACATACAGCAGAATTTCGGCGAGGACGGGAAGACAAGGCAGGGTAATGTTCACCAGATAAATAAGAATGACCGATAAAGAATATAAGGTGATGTTTCGTTAAGCATGACCAGGGAGGCACCATGACATATCCTGAAGGGATTGAAAGGCTTGAGCGGGAAAAGGAGCTTTTGGAGAAGCTCGTCATTCAGCTGGAAACGGAGCTGACATTCATTTCTCAGGGGGATGTCCAGGCACTCGAAGAGTCGATGCCGCTCAAGCAAAGACTCATCAAGAGCATTGCCGAACTCCGTGAAGGGACTGAAGTGCCGCATTCCGGGCTCGTGCCCGAGCACACGAAGAGGATGCGAAGCCTTCAGCAGGAACTCATGGTGCTCTGGAAAAAGGCATCCGGGCTTAACGATCTCTCCAAGGGGTTTGTATCCCAAAAACTCTCTGAGATCGAGGCTCAGATCGATATATTCTTTACCGGCCTGAAGAAGGACGGCTACACCAGGGATGGCAAGAAATCCGCCATTTCATCGCATACGATAAAAGCAGGAGCCTGATATGTCGGGTATTAACGGAGCACTCGATATTGCCCGAGGTTCACTTTTAACCTCCCAGCTTTCCTTGAATGTGATCTCGCACAACATCGCCAATGCAAACACGGACGGATATTCGAAACAGACGTTGGAGGTCAAGGCCAACAACCCTATCAATATGGCGCCGGGACAGCTCGGGACCGGTGTGACCGCTACCCAGGTGACGAGGCAGTACAATGCCTACATCAATCAACAGGTGGTTCAGAAAACATCCGATGATTCATACTGGAATGCCCAGCAAAGCACCATGGATGAGGTCGAAAGCATATTCAATGAGAGTAGCGGAAATGGGATCAACTCGCTGATGAGCGAATTCTGGAATGCCTGGAGCGACCTTGCAAATACCCCTGATGGCACTTCACAGAGAAATTCTCTGGTTTCCAAAACGGACAACCTGATTTCCATGCTCAAAGGGATGGATACGAACCTGAAATCCTCCCAGCAAAACCTTGATACCACCATTAATAGCGATGTGAACGATGCGAACACGCTCATCAAGCAGATTGCGAGCCTGAACAAGGACATATCCAGTGTGGAGGTCAAAGGCCAGACCAATGCCAACGACCTGCGGGATCAGAGAGACCTTGACCTGGAAAAGCTTGCTAAACACCTTAATATCTCATACTACGAGGATTCCAACACAGGCGCGGTCAATGTGCTCATCCTGGGGGGCACCCCTCTTGTGGAGGGGAATGACTCAAACACCCTGACTACCCAGCGTGATTCGACCACCGGTTTTCAAAAGGTGTTATGGAATGATTCCTCGGGGATGAGTATCGATATCACCAATAAGCTCAAGGGTGGAGATATTGCAGGGTCGGCGAACGCAAGGGACACCCAGATTAGTTCTTACCGGGATTCTTTAAACGAGTTCACCAAGGAACTCATCTGGCAGGTGAATGCACTCCATAGTGAAGGCACAGGGCTTAAGAGCGTCAGCCAGATGACGGGAACGGTCCAGTGTTCAGGGCTTAGCGATGACCTTTCCTCAAGCTCAACATTCCTTTTCGGTGACCGGTACAATAAGGGCGGCACCTTCGACATCACCGTATACGACAGTAGCGGCAATCCAACGAACTATACCATTGATACTGCCGCGTACGGGACTGCAAACGGGACAAGCGGGACCACGGTCGGCGATCTCATCGGTGCGATCAATTCCCAAACCGGAGGTAACGTCACGGCTAGCCTAGATGCTGACGGGCATCTCCAGATGACTGCATCGACCGGCGAGACCTTCGCCGTTAACGCCAGCGCCAGCGGATCTTCCAGCAATGCACTGGCCATCCTTGGGGTCAATACGTTCTTTTCCTGGGATGAAAAGGTAGGGCAGCCGACAACCGACATCATCCCGAACGTTGCTGTCAATCAGGTCTTAACCGATAACCCTGATTTGATCTCAACCGGTTATCTTGATAGCGATCATAAAGTCGCATCAGGGGCCAATGATGTAGCCAGCGCCATCTCCGCCCTCCAGGACAAGACCATCACCGACATGGGTGGTGCCGGGGTGGACACAACCATGGATAGCTATTACAGTTCGTTGGTAGCCCAGGTTGGTGTGGATGTTCAAAATGTGAAGCAGAACGTTACATTCAACGACACATTGTTGAGTCAGTATACCACGCAAAAGGAGAATGTCTCCGGGGTCAATCTGGATGATGAAATGTCCGATCTCCTGAAGAATCAATACCTTTACCAGGCCTCTGCAAAGCTGATTTCCATCTGCGATACCATGATGCAGTCTCTGCTCAGCATCTCCACCTCATGATGAGGGATCAATATTTTTATCTGGGCTCTGTGAGGCTGATATCCATGAGCAATACGATGATGCAGTCGTTGCTTTCAATACAATAATCATGTAATACTTCCTTCAAAAGACACGTTTCGGGGGTCTCATTGCTGATACTGACACGGAAAGTCGGCGAATCTGTCGCCATCGGCGATGATATCCAGGTATCCGTGGTCGAGATCAAGGGCACCCAGGTCAAGCTCGGTATTCGAGCGCCCAAAGACGTGACGGTGCACCGTGAAGAGATTTATTTAAAAATACAGGAAGAGAACAAGCGGGCCGCTTTAGTATCGAAAGACGCGTTAGGGTCCGTAGAGGATCTGCTCTTGAAAAAGGACTCGTAAGAACAGAGTCCGACCGAAACTCTTAAAAAATTATTAAAGCAGGAGGTGTAAGACCATGCGCTTTCTTTTTAACCTTATTACATCGATTATCCTTGCCCCATTTAAGCTGATTAAATTCATCGTGGCCGATGTCGTTCTTTTCGGTATCATCGGCGGGGTTGTCTCAGTGATTAAATCGGTGGTGAAGGCCATCTTCAGACTTATATTCAGACCCTTTACCCTGCTTTTACTCGCGGGCGGTGCCGCTGCCTTCTACTTTGCCAGCGAGGAACAGAAGAAGAAGGTCAAGGCCTTAATGGGGATGTAGGGCTCAAAAGAGCTTTTTATATTTTTAAGCAGGTAGGTTTGTTATTAAACCTGCAGGGTGAACAGTGACCAGATTAAGAAGAGGGGCTCTCTTTTAAGAGCCCCTCTTTGTGGGTTCTTGCTTGATATCGATTAATTTCGATATCTTTTTACTGCAGGCCCATGAACTTGATGAACGGGTTTGCGTAGAGCAGGATAAGCTCGATAACCAGCGCGTAGATGG
>JBEKLI010000071.1:0-7936 GCA_050010275.1 Desulfomonilia bacterium
GATCGGCTTGAAGGGCGTCGATGACCTCCCGGCCCACTGCATAACAGCATGGTCCGATGGCAGGCCCCATACTCACGTGGATCTGCTGGGCGCCGCTGGCGCGCATGAGATGAACCGCCTTGGTGACGATCTTTTGTGCCAGACCCCTCCAGCCTGCATGCACGGCCGCGATCACAGGGCTGTCATCGGCCCACATAAGGATCGGAACGCAATCGGCTGTACGGACACATAAAACAAAACTTCCGTCATGGGAAATGACCCCATCCGCCTCAGGGAATACACCAGGGGCTACATCCTCGGCCCGGATAATCCTGTCGGAGTGGATCTGCTGAAGACAGATGATACGGCTGCCGGGCAGGAGCTCCCTGAGCCTCCCTGCAACAGACTCCGGGCCCCTGTCCAGGTCTTTTGTCACCTCTTTTGTGCAGAATACCCCTTGCATATAATGAGCTATAGCGTACAAGGCCGGCATCTGACAAGGAGAAGCCTTGTGCTCCCATCCGGTAGGGTCCATCCGGCTTAAGGCTTTTGTTGCTTGACAATGACCTACCCTGCATGTAAATACTTACCGCTCAAAACTATTTGAATTTGAGGTAATTCATGAAGCGCACATTTCAACCGCACAATACAAGGCGGAAACGTACGCACGGATTCCTGGTTCGTATGCGCACCAAAGGCGGCAGGCTGGTCATCAACCGGAGGAGGGCCAAGGGACGGAAACGTCTGTCGGTCTGATGTCAGACGAGACATTCCCCCGGATAGATCGGCTGAGGAAAAGGATTGATTTCAAAAGGGCTGAAAAGAACAAGGTTGCGCGTCTGGTCACCAAACACCTGGTCATCCTTGCTGCTCCAAACGACTGCACCCATGCCCGCATCGGTATTACCGCAAGCAGGAAGATCGGCGGTGCTGTTATAAGAAACAGGATAAAAAGGCTCTTGCGAGAAATTTACAGAAGAAACAAGCATCTGTTTCCTCAAGGCCATGATTATATCCTGATCGCAAAAAACGACATGACGGATATTACATACCAAGACCTGCTTCAGGAGATAGCAAGGGCTATTGGATCACACACATGGGAAAAGCAATACTCATTGAACTGATACGCCTCTACCAGAAGGCCGTCTCGCCGATGCTCACGCCCTCATGCAGATTTCACCCAAGCTGCTCTGAGTATGCAGCCCAGGCCATAGAGAAGTACGGTACGGCACGTGGCCTCCTGAAAGCGGCCTGGAGAGTGCTTCGCTGCAACCCGTTTCACAAAGGCGGATTCGATCCCGTGTAATACTCATCCGGAGATGAAGACAAGATGGAAAAGAGGACCCTGCTTGCCATAGTTTTATCAATGGCCATTCTGTTTGTCTGGGGTATTGTATTTGACCAAACAAAAATAAAAGGCACACCACAGCCAAAACAGAAGACCGTAACCGTCACACCGAGCCAGCCAAGCCAGCCGGCAACACCCATGAATGTTGCATCCCCTGCTGCAACTCCTCAGTCAAACATCAAGTCAGCAAGCTCTGTTCTTGTGGAAACGCCCCTGTATACGGCAACATTCACCACCAAAGGCGCCCAGCTCGTCTCTCTGAAATTGAAAAAATACTTCACCACCATGGATAAAGATGCAAAGCCGGTGGAGCTCTTAAAGGCTCCTATGCCCACACTCCTGCTGAATGGCGGCTTTTCGGATGCGGGCCTTATGTATGAATGCTCCCAACAGGGCACCGTCACTATGGCCGATACACCACTGGCAATCGAGTTCCGTACGGAGGCTTCAGCGGGTATCACAGTAAAGAAGATTTTTTCCATAGACCCCAAGACCTATCTGCTGGGATACCAGGCCGTTATCGAAAATCACACCGCCGCCCCTGTGTCCGCCTCGGGAGAGATCCTGTTCAATAATACCTATCCCCTGGATGAAAAACGAAGCGGTTACGCCTTTGAAGGTCCGGTCCTGCTGAATGACAAGCACCTTGAGGAATTCAAGTTGGACAAGGTCAAAAATGTCGGAAGTTATAGGGATTTCACCGGAGAGGTCAAATGGTTCGGGTTTGAGGACAAGTATTTCCTCCAGACCATCATCCCCAAGACTGTAACAAGCACCACCCTCACGCTCAAGCGTACCGATGAAAAGACTGTTGAGATCCACTATGCCTTTGCACCTGCAACTATTCAGGCCGGATCGGCTCTCATCAAGGACAATCTCATATTCATAGGCCCCAAGCAGCTGAAAACTTTGGAGTCTGCGGGCTATGACTTGAACAAGGCGTTGGATTTCGGCTTCTTCGACATCATTGCCAAGCCCCTGCTCATCGCCATGAACTGGATTTATAAATACGTGGGGAGTTACGGGTGGACCATTATCATCCTGACAATTATCATCAAGATCGTGCTCTATCCGTTGACGCTGAAGAGCTTCACCTCCATGAAGGAGCTCCAGAAGATCCAGCCGCTCATGAAGGAGATCCAGCAACAATACAAGGATGACAAGCAGAAGATGAATCAGGAGCTCATGCGGCTCTATCAGGAACACAAGATAAATCCCATGGGCGGCTGCCTGCCCATGCTCCTGCAGATCCCTATCCTCTTTGCCCTCTACCGGGTTTTTTACCAGGCCATCGAGCTGAGACACACTCCCTTCCACATCGTCGGGGCCTACCTGCCTGATCTCTCTGCTATGGACCCATACTTCATCACCCCCATCCTCATGGGGGGCAGCCAGTTCGTTATGCAGAAAATGACACCGGCAACCGGTGACCCCACCCAGCAGAAGGTCATGCTCTTCATGCCCGTGGTCTTCACCTTCCTGTTCCTGAAATTCCCATCCGGCCTTGTCATCTACTGGCTTGTGAGCAATATCCTCTCAATTGCCCAGCAGGCCTATATAAACAGGAAGCACGTTTAGGAGAGAAGAATGGATCAGGACTATAAAGAATTTGAAGCCAAGACCGTGGATGAGGCCATCATCCTCGCCATGAAAACTTTTCATGCCGATTTCGAAGACCTCGACATCAAGGTCCTTTCCGAAGGCTCCAAGGGACTGTTTGGACTCGTAGGGACAAAGACGGCAAAGATAATGGCCAGGCGAGTAATGGCCGGATCAAAACAGACCTCGACCATCACAGAAGATAAGCCAACTCCTGCCGCTGTATCTGAACCGAAGCCGGTGCCACGTCCCGAGGCACAAGTACCTACACCAGATGTCCTCCTCGAGGCAAAGGAGATCATCAGCAAGCTTTTAAAGTTCATGAATATGCCCTGCGAGATCAAAATCCGCGAAGAGGGTATCCTTGAGATTATAGGTGACGGCTCGGGGCTGATCATCGGAAAGCGCGGGCAGACGCTCGATTCACTGCAGTTCCTTCTTAACCGGATCATGAACAAGTCAAGGCAGGAACCTATGTATATCACACTGGATACGGAAGGGTACCGCCAAAGGCACGTGAACCATCTCAAGTCCATGGCCCTGAAAATGGGGCAAAAGGCAAGGCGCACAGGCCAGTCCATCTCTTTGGAAAAGATGAACCCTTATGACCGCAGGATCATCCACCTTGCCCTCAAGAACGAGAACGGGCTCAATACCAAGAGTATCGGCGAGGGCATCTATAAAAAAGTGGTAATCGTACCGAGGAAGGCATCGAGACAGTAACGGACACTATCTATGCCGAGTCGACCCCCAGGGGTCACGGCGCCATGAGCATCATCCGCATAAGCGGGGTGCATACCCTCGATATCATTAAAAGGATCAGCTCACGGCCCAATCCGGCGCCGCATACCCAAGCCTTTGCAATCATCAATAATCATGAAGGCGGCATTATAGACCAGGTTATGGTGGTGTTCCATCCCGGCCCCAACTCCTATACCGGAGAGAATCTTGCTGAAATCAGCTGTCACGGCAACCCGCTGGTGGTGGACAGGATCATGGAGGCAATCGCATTGACCGGACTTGCCCGACGTGCACACAAGGGGGAGTTCACCAGAAGGGCATTTCTGAACAACAAGATAGACCTCCTCCAGGCCGAGGCCGTAGGCGCATTGATAGGATCTTCAAGTTCTGCAGGCTGCGAGATGGCACATGCCCTTCTGAAAGGTGAGCTCTCGGAGCGGATTAAGGCCCTCATCACGGATCTTATGGGTATCCTTGCCGACATTGAGGCCTCCTTCATCACCGATGACTCATCAATCCGGCCCGATGAGCTGTTTCAGAGACTTGAGGACGCCACCTCCCGGACCAAGGGGCTTCTCAAAGACGCTAACCAGGCCAAAGGGGTTTATAAAGGGATCGTTACAACCATTGCAGGGCTTCCAAACGTGGGTAAGTCCTCCCTCTTCAATGCTATTCTCGGATACGACAGGGCTATTGTCCATCATGAGGAGGGAACGACCCGGGATGTGATCAGGGAGCACCTGAGCCTGGGCGGGATCGATTTCGTCTTCCACGACACCGCCGGCATCAGGGAAACCGCATCAGGCCCTGAACAGCTAGGCGTGGAAAAGACCATTGAGACATTGAAGGGTTCAGACCTTGTCCTGTACGTAGTGGATGTCCGGGAAGGAATCAAACCCCGGGAAAGACACATGCTCTCATTGGCAGACAAGACTATCGTGGTGATGAACAAGGTCGATCTCATCGAAGACACCCTTAAGCCTTTAGAGGGATATGATGCCGTAGCCGTCTCGGCAAAATTCGGACACGGCATTGATGAGCTTTTATCCGCCATGCGTCAGGCATTTCCCCATGACCAGCCTTTGGTGTTTCTGGACAGGCACGCTCACCTGCTCGGCAAGACCCTTGAGAGCCTTGAATCATGCTCAAAGGCCATTGCGGACGGTTTCACCGCAGACGTGCTCACCATTGATCTGAAACAGGCCATAGAGTATCTCAGACAAATGATGGGCGAGGCCGTTGACGAGGATATCCTTGAGAGGATCTTCTCAAGTTTCTGCATCGGCAAATGATTGACGACAATCTCATAACATGGATTCATGAGCTGAGGCGTTTCAACGGCAAGCTCCATCTCATGGGCCCGGCCATGCTGGACGGCATCGAGCAGGAGCTTGAAGTCATGCTGCCGCTGCTGATGCGCATACATGAGCCTGTGCTTGCCGATCTCGGCTCGGGGTCGGGCCTGCCATCAATCCCCTACAAGATCCTCCACCCGGACTCGCACCTCTACCTGATAGAGCGCAGTGTTAAAAAATGCACTTTCCTGCGTCATGTCATTGAGATGCTCGCCTTGGAGGGAATAGAGATCATCTCACGAGACCCCCTGCATGAGGATATCGGACGGTTTGATGCCGTGCTTGCCCGGTCGTTCTCACCATTATCGACACTGACAGATGTCTGTCTCAAAATCCTTAAGCCAAACGGGAGGCTTTATTACCTCTTCACCGGCAGCACACCTGAATTGGCACAAGACTTTCAGCCAGACGAGGTTATTTCGGAAACGTGTGCGGGTTTTTCTCTGAACCTCGTAATCTTCAATCGCCTTCCCTGATGATGGGTATCTTCCTCGAAGCGCTCACCGTAGGCTTCGGTAAGACAACCTGCAACACCCCTGCATGATAGCTCGCTTCGACGGAATCAAGTTCAACGACTTCCGGCAAGGTAAAGGACCTCTTAAAAAACCCGTATTGCCGCTCGATAGCATGGAAGTTTTCTGCCGTCTCTTCATGTTCAAAGGGTTTCCTGCCACTGATAGTGAGCACCCCGTCGGTGATATCGAGCGTAATATCCTCGCGTCTCACCCCGGGCAACTCGGCCTTGAGTGTCAGAGATACATCATCCTCGAAGATATCCACATAAGGTATCCATTGACCCGGACTACGGGAAATGCCGGTGTCCCTCAGATTCTCCTCAAAAACCCTGTTCATCCTTTCCTGAAGCGTCAGGAGGTCTTCTCCTGTCGGTGCCTTCTTGTACTTCTGTATCGCCATGGAATTACCCCCCGGTCTTTATGGCAGCATAAGGTCAATATGCCCTGCAAGGGCCTTCTTCAGCTTGGTCTTCACATTATTCTCAATCTGCCGTACCCTTTCTTTGGAGATAGCATATTGCGTGCCCAGGTCTTCCAATGTCAACGGGTTCTCGGCCATAAGTCGCTGGCGTGCGATATCCTGTTCGCGCGGAGTAAGCTTTTCAAGCGCGGATTCGATCTGGGTCTTCACAAAGGACGCCCGCTGTGACTCTATGACCCTGTCCTCGGGATTGGACCTCGTGTCCACCAGGAAGTCCAAAAAGCTGCTGTCGCTGCCGTCGGTCATGGGGGTGTCAAGAGACTGATCCCTGTTCATGAGGCGTGATATGATCTCCTCAATGGCGTGGGGATCTGCATCAAGCCTGGCTGAAAGGGCATTGGACTGCTCGGTTATATGCTCATCCATAACCTCTTCTTCTGCCGACATCCGGTTAAGTCCGTAGAAGAGCCTCTTCTGGAGCTTGGTTGTACCCAGCTTCACCTGGGAAAAAAACCTGAGAATGTAGTCATGGATCATGGCCTTGACCCACCATACGGCATAGGTCATGAGCCTATAACCTTTGTTAGGATCGAATTTTTTAACTGCAATCATCAGGCCGATAGTGCCTTCTTGCACGATATCCTCCAGAGGCAGCCCATAGCCTGAATAGTCCATTGCGATACGGACGACATTTCGCAAGTTCGCAGTAATGAGCCGCTGCGCGGCGTCGACATCACCATGCTCCTTTAAGCGGAGGGCGAGCTCGTATTCCTCTTCTTTGCTGAGCGAAGGCAGCCTGTCAAATCTCCCTATAAGGTTCGCAGTGGAATTACTCTGTATTGCAGGCAGTTGCATTTTCATTCATCTCCTTTTTTTATATGACCTAAATCCTCATAAAATTATATCGGTTCCAACAATCCGTATTTTTAGATGAAAAAAAGGGTTGAAGGTTTCATCTATTCAAGGTAAATAACAAAAACCTTGGAGGTTATCTAGGATGAAGTCAATCAGGGCGACTCTCATATATACCCTTGCGTTTGCGCTGCTGGGATGCTCGTATACCCTCCACAACAAATATCCGCCGGAACATCCGCCTAGTCCAGGACTGGACTTAAGCACTATCCAGGAACCGGTGGCTCAAATAGAGCAACCTCTCATAGAACCCCCCCAACACCAAGTACAAGAAAAACCCCAAGAAACAATACAGGAAACTCCAACTCCAAATGCGGATATATCTGTTCAAAAGAAAATTACCCCCCGGAAGAAAAAGACTTATAATACCGAGTATGAGGTCAATTCACAGGTACAGCTCTGGGTTGACCGCCTATCCAACAAAGACCGCCAGGAATTCCAAAGTGCCCTGGCCAGGCTCGACAAGATACGTCCTGCCATGGAACGGATATTTGAGCAGCACGGAATCCCCAAGGAACTTGTGTACTTGTGTCTGGTTGAGAGCAACGCTAACCCCCATGCGGTCTCCTGCTCAGGCGCCGCTGGCTACTGGCAGTTTATTCCGGATACCGCAAAAAAGTATGGCCTGCAGGTAAATAAGTATGTGGATGAACGTAAAGACCTGGAGAAATCCACTCACGCTGCCGCACAGTATCTGAAGCATCTTTATTCCATATTCGGCGACTGGTATCTCTCCATTGCCGCATACAACGCAGGTGAAGGGGCTGTCTCAAGGCTCATGAAAGGCAAGGGTGTCTACACATTCTGGGATATTAAAAATTCCATGGACATCAAACCTGAAACCATTGATTACGTGCCAAAGTACATCGCTACGGTCATCCTGGCCAAGAACCGCGAGGCTTATGGTCTGCGCAAATCCGAGCCAAGGCCGCTGCCGATCGCCCCTAATAAGGTGGATAGTCCCGGGTATCTGGACGACATAGCAAAGGCAAGTGGTGGTCTCAAAGGGTCTATTGCTGAAAACAGCCCTGATATCATTACTGATACCATACCCACATCTATCAAA
>JBEKLI010000072.1:0-7907 GCA_050010275.1 Desulfomonilia bacterium
ATATGGAGGAAGATGGCCTCTTTGGTCATGGGCAGCTTGGGCGAGCCGAATTCAAGCTGACCGTGATGGCCCAGGATCATATGAAGGAGCTGGAGCTTGAGCTCCTCCGGAAAGCCCTCAATGGATGATGCCTCCTGGTCAACCATATTCGTGGAAAGGTAGATATGCCCCAGGAGCCTGCCCATCGGGGTGATGTCTATGATCTTGGTGTAGGTGTACTCATATATCTTGCCGAGGTCGTGGAGGATGGCGCCGACAACCAGCATATCCCGGTTGAAGCCCACATGGACATAGACGGGCAATAATGCATCGATAGCCCTTAAGACAAAGATTGTATGCTCCAGCAGGCCTCCTATGTAGTTGTGGTGTATCCCTTTGGCTGCAGGGGCCTTCATGAAACCTTCCCTTACCCCTTCCCTGGCAAAGATCCGCTCGATAAGGTGGCGCAGGTGATTGTTTCTGATGCCGGAGCAGGCCTGCTCGAACTCCTCAATCATGGATGTCATATCCCGGCTCGTGGAAGGCACGAGGCTTGCTATTTCCACATCCTGGTCGGAGAGTTTTGTGATCTTTTCGATCCTGAGTTGCAGGCGATTTTCGTATGACTCGGCACTCGCCCTTACCCCTACCACGTCACCCGGAGCAATGCTTGAAACCTGCTCCTGTGCTTCATCCCAGACCATTCCAAGGATGTCACCGGTCTTGTCGGAGAGGATGATTTTACCATAGGGCTTGCCATTGCGGGCTGTGAGCAGCCTGCGCTCGGAGACCAAAAACACCGCCTTTACACGGTCACCGTCCCCGATCTCACTGATAAAACGTCCCTTTGAAATCATGTATCTCCCTTTGTGGGGTTTTTTGTATCATATACACGAAGTTTTAACAGCCGGAATTATCCTATTCCTATAGAATGTATCTGCTCAGGTCTTCCCTGCTCATAAGCGGCTCCAGACGCTGCTTGACATATGCTCCATCGACCACAACAGAGCCCTTGAGCTCTTTCGATGCAAAGGAGATGTCCTCCAGCAGTTTCTCAAGCACGGTATGAAGTCTGCGGGCCCCGATGTTCTCGGTATGGTCGTTGATGTACTGGGCGATGGCAGCGATCTCTTTGACGGCATCGTCCGTGAAGACAAGGTCTACCTCCTCGGTGGCCAGCAGGGCCTGATACTGCTTGATGAGGGCATTCTTGGGCTCCATGAGGATGCGGACAAAATCTTCCTTGCTCAGGTGATTGAGCTCCTCCCGAATGGGGAAGCGGCCCTGAAGCTCGGGGATGAGGTCGGAGGGCTTGCTCACATGGAAGGCCCCTGAACCGATGAACAGGATATGGTCCGTGTTTACGGGTCCGAACTTGGTGTTCACCGTGGTCCCCTCCACGATGGGCAGCAGGTCGCGCTGCACCCCTTCGCGTGACACGTCGGGGCCGCGGCCCGATTCCCTGCCTGCGATCTTGTCAAGCTCGTCGATGAATACAATACCCGAGTTCTCGACACGGACCCGCGCCTCCTGGTTCACCTTGTCCATGTCGATGAGGCGGCCCACTTCCTGGTTGGTGATAAACTCGAGGGCCTCTTTCACGCTCATGCGTCTGCGGCGGGTGCGCTTGGGAAGGATGGACGAGAACATCTCCTTGAAGTCGATGCCCATCTCTTCCAGCCCCTGGCCCGAGAAGATCTCAACGGTGGGCATCTGGGTCTCGCGGGACTCCACCTCGATGAACCGCTCGTCCAGGGTCCCTTCGTCGAGCATCTTTTTCAACTTATCCCTGCTCTCCCCATGAAGCTCAGCGTCCTTCTGCGGCGGTAACAGATGGTCAAGTATACGCTCTTTTGCCGTCTCCACTGCCTTGGCCCTGACCTTTTCGCTCTCTTCTACCTGGACCATCTGGATGCCTATCCTCATGAGATCACGGATAATGGACTCCACATCCCTGCCTACATACCCCACCTCGGTGAACTTGGATGCCTCAACTTTTATAAAGGGTGCACCCGAGAGTTTAGCAAGCCTTCGGGCAATCTCGGTCTTTCCCACGCCGGTGGGTCCGATGAGGATGATATTCTTCGGGTATATGTCATCCTTCATCTCGGGGGCTACCATCTGGCGCCTCCATCGGTTCCTCAGTGCTATGGCCACTGCGCGCTTGGCCTTGTCCTGTCCGACGATGTAGCGGTCGAGCTCGGCAACGATCTGTTTGGGTGTGAGGTTGCTCATCACAGTTCCTCATAGTGTATGGCTTTATTCGTGTAGATGCAGATATCGGATGCAATCTCCATGGCATTGGCCGCAATGTCTCTGGCAGACAGCCCTGTGTGCTCCAGGAGTGCCCTGGCCGCTGCAAAAGCGTACTGGCCGCCGGAGCCGATACCGCAGATGTCTTCGTCCGGCTCCACCACATCGCCGGTTCCCGACAGGATGAAGGTGTTTAAGGTATCGGCCACGATCATGAGGGCCTCCAGCCTCCTGAGCACCCGGTCGGTCCTCCAGTCTTTTCCCATTTCAACAGCGGCCCTGGTGAGGTTGCCACGATACTCCTTCAGTTTTTCTTCGAAGCGCTCAAAGAGAGTAAATGCATCCGAGGTGGAACCTGCAAAGCCCGCCAGGACTTTGTCGTCATAGATCTTCCTCACCTTCTTTGCCTTGCCTTTAAGGATCACATTATTCATGGTCACCTGGCCGTCGCCGGCCATCACCACTTTCCCTTCCTTTCTTACGCATAATATGGTGGTTCCGTGGATCTCCATCATCCCTCCTTTGCCTTCGGATGAGCTTTATCATACACATCCATGAGTTTGTCCACACTCAAGTGGGTGTAGCGCTGGGTGGTGGAGAGGCTTACATGCCCCAGCATCTCCTGGATGGATCTGAGGTCGGCACCCGCATCCAGCATGTGGCTTGCAAAGGTGTGCCGTATTACATGGGGGCTCACATGCTTGGCCAGCGCGGCATGCAAAGACCACTGGTAGATTATCCGCCTTATGCTCCTGGAACGCATAGGGCCTCCCCTGCTGTTTAAAAACAAGGGCTCGGTGCAGTATATCGGGTCATTGATGCCCCTTGTTTTCAGATAACTGCCGATGGCATGGAGCGCCCGGGTACCGATAGGCACATGCCGCTGCTTGGAACCCTTTCCTAGGACCATGATAAAACCTTCATTCACGTCCACATCACAGCACTTCATGGTCTCCGCCTCTCCCACCCGTATACCCGTAGAGTAGAACAGTTCGAGGATAGCCCTGTCACGGGTACCATCTACCGCATCGATAAGGTCGAACATCTCGTCGTGGCTTAAGAATTTCGGCAGGGTATCCCGTTGTTTGAGAGATCTCACATGGCCGAAAGGGTTCATGGGAAGTCCGGTGGAACGCATCACGAAGGAGAAGAATCCCTTGATGGCGCTCAGCTTGCGGTTGACTGAGGCGCGGTTGTAGCGGGTCCTGAGCCTGAGCATATACGAGCGCACCACACGACGGTCAGGGATGCAGGCCTGGTGCTCGGTAATGAATGTGATGAAATCCCTGATATCGTTTACGTACGCCCGGTAGGTTTCCCTGGAAAATCCTCTACTGTCCAGCAACATGAGGGCATAACGGTTCAGCTGGGCCTCGTAATCCAGATCCATGGTGCGTTTGTTACACCCTGGATGTGTTTTTATCAAGGCCCCGATGGGTTGTAGAAGTCGGTATAATCCTATCTTGTCAAGGCAGTGGTATTATGAAATAGTAGTAAATGTTACCCTTTAAAGACATCCCAAACTGGAGGTGGCAATATGGCGGACGTGGTTATTGTCGACGGAGTAAGGACGGCTGTGGGCAGCTTCGGCGGGACGCTGAAGGATGTCCCCGCCAAAGAGCTGGGTGCCCTGGTAATACATGAACTCCTTGTCAAGAACGGACTCAAGCCGGAGGTCTCCGCTTCGAGCAAAGAAGCAGCACCTGATGTTTTCAAGAATGCAGGCCTGTCGGCCATTGAAGAGAAATACTCCGGCTGGCCCAAGGACCTCAAGGGCATCGCTATCGATGAGGTGATCATGGGCAACGTGATCCAGGCCGGCCAGGGACAAAACCCAGCCAGGCAGGCAATGATCATGGCAGGGCTGCCTAAGGAGACCGGCGCTTTTTCCATCAACAAGGTCTGCGCCTCAGGCATGAAGGCCATTGCCCTGGCTGCGGCATCCATCAAGGCCGGCGACAACAACGTGGTTATTGCAGGCGGCATGGAGAACATGAGTGACGTGCCCATAGCACTGCCCAAGGCTCGCTGGGGCTACCGCATGGACATGCCCTACGGCAAGACCATGGACCTCATGGTATTCGACGGCCTCTATGAGATCTTTTACGGCTACCACATGGGCATAACGGCCGAGAACATCGCCGAGAAATACGGCATCACCAGGGCCGATCAAGACAAGATGGGGCTCGACAGTCACAAACGCGCGCTTGCTGCCATCAAATCCGGTATCTTAAAAGGTGAGATCATACCCGTGAAGATCCCGCAGAAAAAGGGCGATCCTCTCATCTTTGACACGGACGAGCGTCCCATGGACACCACGCTGGAGAAGATGGGTAAGCTTGCCACCGTGTTCAAAAAGGACGGCACGGTCACGGCCGGCAATGCATCGGGCATCAACGACGCTGCTGCCGCGTGCCTGGTCATGAATGAAGACAAGGCCAGGGAATTTGGACTCAAGCCCATCGCCCGGATAAAGGGCTATGCAACAGGAGGCGTGGACCCGTCATACATGGGGCTTGGTCCTATTCCGGCGGTTAGGAAACTGCTGAAGATCACCAAGACCTCGGTGAAGGACTACGGCCTCTTCGAGGTGAACGAGGCCTTCGCATCCCAGGCCATTGCCTGCATGCGGGAGTTGAATATGGACTGGAGCATCACCAACGTGAACGGCTCAGGCATCTCCATCGGCCACCCCATAGGCTGCACAGGCGCCCGTCTCATGATTGCACTGGCCAATGAAATGAAGCGGCGCAGCGTGGGGCTCGGCATGGCATCGCTCTGCATCGGCGGCGGCATGGGAATGGCAATGTCCATCGAACTGGTCTGAGTAATTCGAAAGCCCCCTTTACAAAAAAGGGGGGCTCTTGTGGGATAAAGGACGAGAAAAGATAAAGAAAGAAAAGGGTTGCCCCCCCTTGCGGGGGGGCAGGGGTATAGGCTATTCCAGATCCTTCCTCCGACTGACCTGGAACAAGACTATCATGATCATGAGCAGGACAGCTGCGAAGGGGGCCCCGGCAGTGTGAGCCGTCTCGATGAGACATCCGCCTCCGCCGCCACCGCCTGATTCGGCAGAACTTACGGCATTGCTCGTATCACTGGTCTGCGAAGAATCCTGCGTTGAACTCGTCGATGTATCGGTATTTCCCTCGGCAACGAGCGCCTCATAGGCGTTCACACAACCGCCGCTTGCAACCATGCTTGACCCTGCGCTCGGGGTTTTGGTCGCTGAACTCAGGATGATTTGCCGGAGCGTCACGTAATTCATATCAGGTGACTGGGAGAGTACCATTGCTGCCACACCGGTGACAAAGGGGGTGGCAAATGAGGTACCCGATGCATAGGATACATATCCACCATTAATCGTGGTAGTGGTGATACCTACTCCAGGTGCTGCGATATCCACGTTCTTAACCCCGTAATTGGAGAACGATGCAATGCTGCCATCCGTGTCCATGGCAGCTACTGCGATTACGTTGTCATAAGGACAGTTCGAAGGATAGTGGTCGCTCGTGTCATTGTCCTGTCCATTGTTCCCTGCGGATGCAACGAACAGCACCCCCTTGCTTTTCGCGTATGCAATGGCATCATCCAATGACTTGGATTGTTCATAAAAGCCCCAGCTTGCATTGATGATCTGTGCCCCGTGGTCTACTGCATAGTAGATTCCATCCACTGCATCCGAGAGATTCCCTGTAGTCTGGCCATTATCGTTCAGCTTCATGAACTTGACCGGCATGATTGCAATGTCCACATCCCAGGCCACCCCTGCAATTCCGACGCCGTTATTGCCGACAGCCCCGAGGATGCCGCATACCTTGGTGCCATGCCCCGAGTCGTCTTCCGGTGTACCATCACGATTTGCGAAATCATACCCGGAGATGAACCTGCCCTGCAGATCCGGGTGACTCACATCCACACCTGAGTCGATGACGGCAATGACAACCTTCTTGCCGGTGCCTTGCTGTGTAATAAGGTCCCATGCACTTTCGAGTCCAAGCTCACTCCACTGGCCTTTATATGGCCAGTCATCCGGCACGGCCTCGGCCTCGATGACATAGTTCGGTTCAACATACTCAATCTCATCGCTTGTCTTGAGTTCGTTGATGGCCTTGTCCGCATCGTCCACAGCCATGGTAACCGGTCGTTCTTCCGAGGCAACCTCGGATGAAAGGCCTTGTGGATTCTTTGTCTTGAACTTCACGATTACTTCATCCGTACGGTATCCGGCTGCATTTAGCGAGAAGGCCGTTAGGACGAAAACCAGGAGACCGATAGAAAATGTTCTGTAGTCTTTCACCTTATACCCCCCAGATCGATGACGATCTGCGATGACTAAGGCAAGGTGGATGCCAAAGTATTGTCGGCAGCAACTATTATTTATTATTTAATAAAATAAATTAGTTACAATGATATAGTCATACTTATGACTACTTTAGGGCAGTTACACTCGGTGCATCCTTGTAATCTGAATTACAATCCATGGAATCTGATTTGTAACTGAATGGAACTGGATTTGATGATCAGCGTACTTCCGACCGTAAGTCTTGAGCGGTATATCGCAGTCTCATAAAGCTCTCTTAAGAAATCTTTCGTAACTTTTGCTGAACAAATAATATTGCTCAGGTGTAATATCCTGAGGCCGTAACCCAAGATGAATACCTGTATATTCGGCAAGCTTATCCAGGGTGTCCTCCTCCATGCCGGGCAACCGGGCAAGGGTGTTCTTGAGGGTTTTCCTCCTCTGACCGAAGGCGCATGCCACTACGCTTCTGAACACCTCCGTATCTGCAGGGGGTATAGGAGACATCTTCGGGCTCAGCTTGATCACCAGGGAATCGACCTTGGGCTTGGGGAAGAAGTTGTTCGGCCCGACAAGAAACCCGGGGGATGCATCAAATCCTGCGGCTACCACCACGCTCACGTATGAATATGCCTTATCACCGACATGCGCACAGATCCTCTGTGCAACCTCCTTCTGGAGCATGACAACGACTGAATCAATGCGATGAGCTTGATCGACCAGCCTTATAATAAGCTGCGTGGCAATATTGTACGGCAAGTTGGCCACTATTTTCGCCCTGTCGGGAATTATCTGCCCCAGGTCACTTTTAAGGATATCCTGATGAATTAGTTGAATGCCATTAGAGTTATTGAAAGCATCGAGGAGGCTCTCATAAAGATGGTCGTCCTTTTCTATTGCAATGACATAAGATGCATGCTTCAGGAGTACTCTCGTGAGCATGCCCCTGCCCGGCCCGACTTCCACAACCGTATCCTGACTGCCGATGCCTGCAAGTGATGCCATCTTTTCAGCGATCCCTATATTTTTCAGGAAGTTCTGACCCAGTGAACGTTTTGGCCTCATAGTGATTGTTTACATCATGTATCAGGGCAATTCCACTGAAAGGGATGAATGTCCCCTGTGACATGCCGATCCATGATGATAATCTTCTCTCTAGAGCATGATGTCAAAGTTCCATGGTAGTTTCTCGTCACTAGCCACTCTTTTCATCAGTAATGCTTGACCACCTAGACACGGCATTCATGTCCAGGGTTGCATAATGACGATCCCTGAAATGTCTAAGGCTCGCGACCCCTATCATGACTGCGTTGTCGGTACAATACTTCCTCTCCGGGATGACGAGGCGCATCCCCTCTTCTGCAGTCTTCTG
>JBEKLI010000073.1:0-7833 GCA_050010275.1 Desulfomonilia bacterium
TATGCAGGCCACAAGTCCGACTTCAGCGAACCTGCCAAGATTCATGCACGTCATATCCTCTTTAAGATTCCCGAAGGTGCTGATGCCAATGTGCTTGCTCAAAAAGAACAACTGATAAAGAAGGTCTTGGACGAGGCGAAGGCAGGCAAAGATTTCGCTGCGCTGGCCGCACAGTATTCCGAGGATGATCAAACCTCCAAGAAAGGTGGAGACATGGGAACGCTGCCGCGCGAAGGGTATCCTCAGGGTGTTGGTGATGTGCTCGGATCGATGAAGCCTGGTGAGGTGAAAGGGCCGGTTAGGTCGCCCTTGGGTATTCATATCCTGAAGCTTGAGAGTAAGGAAGAGGCAAAGGCCATCCCTTTTGAAAAGGTTGAGGCCACAGTGACTGATACTTTACGTCTTCAGCGGGCGAAGCAGGCCGCCTATGACGATGCTGAAAAGGCATTCACGCAGATTTATGAGCAGTCCAAGCCCGACATCGAGGCATATGCCAAGGCAAAAGGACTTTCTGTGAAGCAGATCGGTCCATTCTATGAGGGTCAGGATGCCGGGATCTCTATGAGCCCTGAGACTCTCAAGAAGGCATTTACTTTCCAGGTCGGAGAACTTGGGGAGGTTGTAAGCACACCGGTCGGATACCTTTTCTACATAGTCACCAAGAAGGAACCCTCACGTATACCTGATCTGAAGGAAGTGGCGGACCGGGTGGCAGCCGACCTAAAGGCCCAGACTGCCGTCGAAAAGGCAAAGGAGTATGCAAAGAAGCTTGCAGCTTCCTCGCCCGAGCAGTTGAACGCCCAGAATCCTTTGAGCACGGGTGATTTCACTCACATAACATCTACCATACCGAAACTCTCCATGATACCCAAGCTTATGGATGACGTGGATTCGTTAAGAACTCCCAAGGTCTTTGAGAGCAAGGGCACTTCATATGTAGTATGGATAAAGTCAAAGAAGACGGCTGACATCAAGGCCCTGGATAAGAAGCAGTATGATACGATCATGAAGCAGCTTCTTGCCAGGAAACACGAAATGGCCCTAGAATCCTATCTCGATCAGGCCAAGAAGCGTCACAATATCGTTAAAAATGAAGAGAAGCTGAACGAAGGCGGCGCAGCCGGTAAAGGTACTCCTTCTCCCTTGGATTATTGATTTACGTGCGCTCAATAGATCTCGGATTTTGTATGAGCATATCTTCGCTTAAGATTTCTCTGTATGTGCCTCTCTATGCAAGTACGTTGAAGTTGTTGCTGCATCGACTAAATCGGAGACTACCTATTACCGAGTACTGTATTGTCGGGAGAGAATCTCCCGGATGGCATCTTCCTCGCGGGGTGTAACCTTGAGCCCGCGTGCCTTCATGCCATACAGGAGACGGTCCCATTCCTCCATGGGGCGCTTGTTCTGATAGACAAATGCTGATGGATGACACGTGGAACACTTCTGCTCGATGATCTCTGGTTTGCCTCCGGTGCATCCCAAGGGCAGAACAGAAACAATCATGAAGAGCCCGAGTCGGACAAACAAAAGAAATCTCATGAACCCCCCTTGAATACAATGGTGTTATCCTTTACAAGACTGGACTTAATTATGTTGGGCAGGCCCAGTTTGAACGATTCGGCGATCTGATCCGCTGCTGTCGGGCAGCGGATCAGATCAGAGCTCTGCCATCAGATTGTCGAATACCTCAACAGATACTGCAGGTGCGGTTGTGAATGCTATACCTGTGAGTTTGTGCAGGCCCACAGAGGCCTTCATGGCCTCCTCCATACCGGGCAGTTCCAGGATGAAGATAAGGTCTTTTTCACCCAGCATGGCGTACATGCCCACAACCTTGCCCTTCTGTTTCTTGACCAGAGCCGATGCCTTCTTTGTTCTTGCTGCACTCACCCCTTTAAGGGCTTCTGCCGAATACTTGCCGAACAGAATAAATGTCGCCATCTTAACCCCCTAATACGTTGTTATCACCCATCCCTAAGCGCCTGAAGCAGAACATGATACATATGCATGTGATCAGGATTTGTGCATATCCGCCTTATGATACAGAAGACAGGTGATATATGCATATATACTAATCGTGGCGAAGATAATGGCAATACATCAACCATTAGCTTTTAGATAAAAAATTCCGATAAATACCCCATGCAGACGTTTTCTATCCAATACTGTTTTGCCCCGGAGAAGGGTTGCAAGGAGATCTTCAATCTTAAAATTGATGCCCAAGACCTCAGCCTGCTTGCTGACATACCTAAAACCCTACCAGCATGGACAGAACTCAACTTTCATCAATGTCCGCATTGCCCTCTAAAAAACCCGCCACATCTCAGATGCCCTCTTGCCGCACATCTTGTCGATGTGGTGAGTCGTTTTGAAGACCTCGTATCTTATGACAATATCGAATTAACCGTGATTACTCAGGAGCGGACCATATCCCAGTTCACGACTGCCCAGAGAGCCATAAGCTCTCTGATGGGCCTTATCAGTGCTACATCCGGATGTCCGCATACCGTCTTTTTCAGGCCCATGGCAAGGTATCATCTGCCCCTTGCAAGCGAAGATGAGACCATATACCGGGCCACATCAATGTATCTCCTTGCACAATATTTCAAGAAAAAAGAGGGCTTGGATCCGGATATCGAGTTTAACGGACTCAAAGAGTTCTATAAGAAGATTGAGGTTGTGAATGAGACCATGGCAAAACGTTTAAAGGCTGCATCGGATACTGATTCGACGGTGAATGCAATAATAATCTTAGATATGTATGCCAAGGTAGTGCCCTTTGGCATCAAGGACTCGCTTGAAGGAATACGCCATTTGTTTAACCACTATTTTTCAAAAGAGTCGGTAACCGATGGGTGAACTTTTAAGGATTTTCTTAAAAGGGCTGTTATCCAGACAGGATGACATACCTGATGCGAGGGGATTTATCTCGTATAATCCAGGACCCGTCTTGCTTCAACGATTCTAGGCAGGTAACGGTCATTCTCGAGATCTTCTATCTTGATCTCACGTGAGTGTCTTGATGCTGCATGGATAAATTGGCCGTTTCCGACATAGAGCCCCACATGGTCGATCCAAGAGTGTTTCCTGTGATGCATATTAAAGAAGAGAAGGTCCCCCGGCTTCAGCGCTGACAGGGGAACGGCCTTTCCCTCAAGGGCCTGATCCCGTGATGAACGGCCCAACGGGATGCCGTTTTCGCTGAATACATGGCGGACGAATCCCGAACAATCAAACCCATCCGGAGTTGTTCCTCCATAACGGTATGGGACACCCAGATAACTGTATGCCGATTCCAGGATTTTCATGGTCAGCTCGTCGGGTGCTCCATCATTTGAACTCTGCCTGAATCTTTCAGGGGCATCTTTGGCGAGCCATAGATCGATGGGTTCTTTAGGTGCGAGATCATTGCACGATATAGCTTCGATGTTATTATCTTCTTCCGATATCATGGCATGATAGTGTTTTACGGTCTTTCCCTTATGTTTGGCGAGCCTGATCTTTTTGTGGTGCTTCTTGCCGACAACCGCTGATTCATCGGTATGTTTCTTTTTTGCAGTCTTCTTAACGATATGTGTTTTTTTGGTTGTCTTGGCCTTCCGAGATATATGCTTGGTATGCTTCTTCTGTACGGATTGCTCCCGCGCTGCATCTTTGCTTACGGCTGCAGCATTTGTATCCATTTCTCGTGTAATCGGGACCTGGGCTGCCTGCCCATAATCCGCTCCAATGAGCCCCATAACCATCATAAATATAACTGGAGCGAGCAAGAATCTACGCTGCATAACAAACCACCTCGTTCTCAGTTAATTAAGTTCATTATCTCGGCCCTGAAAAGTAGGCCACTGAAGTATGTGTAGTAATTATCGGCTTACCATCACATTTACTTTAAGTCAAGACAGGTACGTAACTGGTATATATTACAGAGAGTTAAAAGAGATTTAGTACCAGAGACTTAGGTGTAACCAGTTGAAATTCTTAGATCCGAGAAAAATATTCTTAAAATCGACCAAATAGTGCAAAATTTAATCATATCATTGATCATTGACAAGCATGATTCCTTGAGACTATATGGGCGCGCATGTGTAGCCGAAATCCACAGGAAAAGGTGGATACGGGGGACCCGGTCCATGGGGCGTATTCTTGCATAAAGATAGGGCACTTCCAAGCCCGAGCCCGTCAGCTAACCTCGTAGGCTTTTGGGAGGTTTGTCTTATGGTTGAAAGTGGTTTGTGTACTCTTGTCTTGTATATAATCCAGACAATTCCCGTTAGACAATCTGAAAGGATGAGCCCGCATGCCATACTATGACAAAAATGGACTCAGCCTGCCACACCGGATTCTCCATAAGATCATCGGCAAGCCCAGGGATCTGAACGAACCTTCTCTCTTTCACAAATTGAGTCTCATACCGTTACTTGCCTGGATCGGTCTGGGTGCTGATGGTCTTTCATCATCCTCTTACGGACCGGAAGAGGCATTCCGGGCACTGGGGAATCACACCTACCTGGCGCTGCTTCTCGCCCTGGCAACTGCGTTTACCGTGTTTGTGATCTCATATGCCTATTCGCGTATTATCGAGCACTTTCCCCACGGCGGCGGCGGGTATATCGTTGCAACACACACCATCGGACAGACTGCGGGTTTGATCTCGGGATGCGCACTCCTGGTTGACTATGTGCTCACCATCACCGTATCGCTCGCTGCCTGCGGAGATGCCATCTTCAGCTTTCTACCCATGAATTATCATATACTCAAGCTACCCCTTGTCGTGGGCCTTATTCTCTTTCTTGTGATTATGAACCTCAGGGGAGTAAAGGAATCCATCACCTTCTTGGCACCAATCTTCATCATCTTCATCGTCACTCATATCCTTTTGCTCGGTTATGGTATCGGGACACATTTCTTCAAGGCAGGCATCCTGGCCCGGGAGCTCCACGGTGATATCACCAGCGACATGGGTATCATTGGGATTATTGGCATTATGGCATTATTCCTCCGGGGATTCTCACTGGGCGGTGGAACCTATACCGGTTTGGAGGCGGTCTCCAACGGCATGCAGATCATGCGGGAGCCCAAAGTTGCCACCGGCAAGCGCACCATGCTCTACATGGCCCTCTCATTAGGAATGATGGCGGGCGGCCTTCTTGTTTGTTATCTGATTTTCGACATTAAGCCCACAGAGGGACGTACATTGAATGCCATCCTTGCCGATGCGGTCTTCAGCAAATGGCCCTTGGGAAATAGCATCGCCCTGATCACTATCTTTTCCGAGGGAGCATTGCTCATGGTCGGTGCGCAAGCGGGGTTCATTGATGGACCGAGGGTTATGGCCAATATGGCCATCGACATGTGGTTCCCGCGCCGCTTCGCATCGCTCTCGGAACGTCTCAGCATGCAGGATGGCGTTCTCCTCATGGGGATATCCTCCATACTACTCCTCATCTATACAAAAGGCTCTGTTTCCGCCCTGGTAGTCATGTACTCCATCAACGTCTTTCTTACCTTCTCCCTTTCGCAATTCGGGATGATCAGGTTTTATTTGAAAAGAAGGGAAACCGAGACAGCCTGGATGAGGCATATCCCTGTCCATATCATTGGATTTGTCCTTTGTGTGACTATCCTTATCGTGACGGTCTCGATCAAGTTCCAGGAAGGCGGGTGGATGACGCTCCTCATCACATCGTGCCTGATCAGTCTTTGTTATATCATTCGGGGACACTACCGCAGGGTGAGGAAAGGAACCCGCTCGCTGGATGATATCCTCATGGGCATGTACCTGGAAGGTTCTAAGATCAACACCAACGCTCCTGATCCCGATGAAATGACTGCCATACTCCTCGTGAGCGGTTACGGCGGCTTTGGTCTCCACTCATTCCTTTCAATATTCCGGAACTTCCCGAATATGTATAAAAATTTCATCTTTGTCTCTATTGGTGAAATCGACTCAGGCTCCTTTAAGGGTATTGATGAAGTAGAGGCGCTTAAGAGATCAGTGAAAGACGGTTTAAAAAAGTATGTGGATCTTGCCCGTAATCTCGGTTACCCCGCCGAATATCGCATGGACATCGGAACTGATGTAGTCGAGGCAGCGACAAATCTCTGTGAATCCGTAGTTAAGGAGTATCCCCGGTCCATGATCTTTGCAGGTAAGCTGGTATTCCAGAAGGAGGGGATATTCCAGCGGTTTCTCCATAACGAGACCGCATTCGCCGTCCAGCGCCGGCTCCAGTGGGAAGGAGTGGCAATGGTAATCATGCCTATCCGGGTGATGATGTAAGAGGAGAAACATCCGTGTTTGCTATGAGTGACAGGGAGTCTTATCTCCATGCACGATGCATATTACTTTACCCTCATCTATCTAAAGTCCTGTGAGGGAAATACCCGTTGACAAGGCCTGGAGCCGGTAATATATCTGGCTGCAAACAGCCAAAATCCATCATCGATATGGATACGGGGGACCCGATCACCGGGGCGTATTCTTTTTAAGTGGATAGGGTACTTCCAGACCCGAGCCCGTCAGCTAACCTCGTAGGCTTTTGGAGGGATGTTACATGGATGATTATGGAAGCACTAATTTCTGTGGCCGGAACCTGACCACTGGTAATCCCTCTTAAGCCGAGCTCCACGTAATATCCTATGCCCTCTCCTTCAGTCGACGGTCTCAGCTTGCTGCAGCGGTTGAAGCGGAAAATTATTGGGGAGCCTCGGGATCTTAAAGAAGCTTCCATATTCCACAAGCTGAGCCTGGTGCCGCTTCTTGCCTGGATAGGCCTGGGTGCGGACGGTCTTTCATCGTCCTCATACGGCCCTGAAGAGGCGTTCAAGGCACTGGGAAATCATACCTACCTGGCACTGTTCCTTGCACTGGCCACCGCCTTCACTGTTTTCGTGATATCTTTTGCCTACTCACGCATTATCGAGCACTTTCCTCACGGCGGTGGCGGATACATTGTGGCAACCCATACCATCGGCCAGACCGCAGGTGTTATATCCGGTTGTGCCTTGCTTGTAGACTATGTCCTCACCATCACCGTATCGCTTGCCTCCTGCGGGGATGCCATTTTCAGCTTTCTTCCGTATGAGTACTATATGTTCAAGGTTCCGTTTGTGGTCACCCTCATTATCTTCCTTGTTGTCATGAATCTAAGGGGAGTGAAGGAATCCGTCACTGTGCTGGCGCCGATATTCTTGATCTTCCTTGCAACCCATACCCTCCTTCTTGCGTATGGAATAGGGACGCATTTCTCACACGCTGGAATTATAGCAAATCAGCTTCATACCGATATCTCAAAAGACATGCAGGCCATCGGCCTTATCGGCGTTATGGCACTTTTCCTCAGGGCATTTTCCATGGGTGGCGGAACCTACACCGGTATTGAAGCGGTCTCCAATAGTATGCAGGTCATACGTGAGCCTAAAGTACCCAACGGCAAGCGCACCATGCTCTACATGGCACTGTCATTGGCGATAATGGCAGGCGGGCTGATAGTATGTTATCTCTTCTTCGATATCAGGCCATCCCAGGGCAGGACCATGAACGCCATGCTGGCTGATGGAGTTTTTGGTTCATGGCCTTTGGGCGGTATCATTGCCCTGATCACGATCTTCTCGGAAGGGGCGTTGCTCATGGTCGGTGCCCAGGCAGGGTTCATCGGAGGACCGAGGATCATGGGCAACATGGCCATCGACCTGTGGTTTCCAAGGCGCTTTGCCGCGCTCTCGGAAAGACTCACCATGCAGGATGGCGTCCTGCTCATGGGGATATCGTCGCTTGCCCTGCTTCTCTATACACACGGCTCCGTCTCCGCACTGGTGGTTATGTATTCC
>JBEKLI010000074.1:0-7735 GCA_050010275.1 Desulfomonilia bacterium
AGGCGATTGAAACCCGTGGGTGGCGAAATCATTGCCGCGCCCAGCTCTTGCCAGAACCCGGGTTTGCTGCCATCGCCCTCGAGCACCAGGCCGGCCATCCGGAAGAGCGCCTCCCCGAAGAAGCTCCCGGCAATGCCGCTGGCGATCATGTCATTGTAGGAAGGTCGTGTGTTCTCCCCGGCCGTTTCCCAGAGAAGGCTGCCCGCGTTGTCGTAGAGGAGCGCCTCCCAGTAATTGAGGCCCGCCGACCTGGCGAATCCATGGTATATGGAACCCTGATACGGATGGTTGAACTGGTTCATGGCGAAGGCGTCCTGATCGATTTCCCAGCCCCCGTGGACGACGTGATCCCGGAAGGTTGACCAGTTCGTGCTGTAGGTTTTTTTCCCTCCCGACATGTCGTTGGGGTAAGCAAGCCGGTCATACAAGTTGAGGAGAAGGAGGAAGGCCGGGATTTCGAGGGCTGGGATGATGTAGCTCTTGCCGGAACCCGTCTCCCAAGACAGAGTCTGTGTCGTCTCCTCGGGCTTTTCCTCCAACAACGCTTTCCTGCCCATAGAGATATTTATGGTCCGGTTCGTGGTCATATCGGAAAACTCCATCACCTCCGGTGCCGAAATATTGATATATCCAGGTTTTGACGCCATGAGGGTGTAATTCCCCGGGGCTGGAATACCCACTGAATAATTACCCAACGCATCAGTAGTCCCTGTTCCTGCCAACGTACCGATATTTACATCCTTTACCGTGATGATTATCCCTTGAATACCATGGTTGTTAGAGAGATCCTTTACGGATCCCGAGATGCCGCCTTCTTCGGCAAAGGCCTGGCTACCAGCAGAGATCCCTCCACCCACAAGGAGCACTGCAAGAATCGCCTTGAATGTTTTTCTTGCGTGTTTCATGGCTTCTCCTCCATCCATTAAAGACAATGACCAGAAAAGGATTATGATTATATACGGAACTTAATGGAATTCCGAATACAATCAGGTTGAACCAAGCCAAGCTTTATAAATTTACCTCGGTGATCCTGCCCGTTCACACCCAGCGCCTTGTCGGAGAAGCATGAACAGGCAGCAAGCTCAAGGTAAACATCATAACTTTTAATTTTAGTGGACTAATACAGAAAATCAAGGTGTAATGGGAAAAATATCTCGAATCGGGTTCTCTTTCCTCACGGAGCCACTCCTCAAACTCAACCACGCGTTTCTGGTTGGCAGGATGGGCAGAAGTGGCAACGCTTGGTCGATGAGAGTCTAGAGCGCAGGCTTGTCGTTACTTTGGCGCTGGTACCGAACCGGTGTAAAACACTTCACACTTTCCGCCAGTGAAGAGGTTTCTGGCCTGCTTGAGCAGATTGAGCGCCGGTCCTGCAAGGGACATCAGGACGCTTGGCTTCTCCACCACCGGATTCCGGAAAGGGCCGTGGATTTTCTGCTGCACCCTTGCGCACCCCCGGGCGTCGATCAGTGCTATGGTTACGTCATCGAAACGTTCGTTGACGAAATTGATTCTTCCTTTGAGAGCGATCCTGTTCTGTTTGGTCGCCATGGCCACATCCTTGGCCTGTGCTATGCCGCGCTCGACTTTCCAGTCGGAGAAGAGCTTCCCGATGCTGCTGCTGCCTCCCGATCCCCGGAAGATGCCCACGAAGTTGTACCCCTTCGTAACTGCAAGGCCAAGTGGACCGGCAAAAAAGAAGGCGCCTGCATCCACGAGGTTGAAGTTCTGACTGGACTCAAACCGGGCAAACTCCCGATCGAGGTCGTTGCCGTAGAGCGTGAGATTCTCGCCATGCAGAGAGACCTCTCCTCCAGCAGTCTGCTTTATCTCCTTTGCGGTATTCCCCTGCATCGACAGGGTTGCAGAGAAGTCCATCGATCCTTCTGCGACCTTCTTTGAGGAAAGGGTTTTGAGATACTCCTCGATCCGGAACTTTGACAGGGATGAGCGGATGGAATAACGGGGAACGGGATCAGAAAAATCTACCCCGATGCTCCCTGACCCTTGTCCGCCGAAAAGGCCCATCGTAACCGGATTGAGAGCGAAGATGCCATCCTTGCCCTTGCAGGTGAACTTCACATCGGAAAACATGAGGTCCTTCGTCCTGATCTCCCGGCAAGCGAATTCTGCAATGAAGGAAAGATTCTTCAAAACCTCCGCGCTATTCCCTCCTGCAATCCGCAAACTGCGCATGTCCAGGTTGAAGTTTCCCACCTCGAATCCTTTCCCGGATTGTTCGTCCTTATAGAGAAAAGCCCCGTCGGAGAGGGAAAGATTATCGAGGGCCAGGGCAAGGAATGTCCCTTTGGTTCCTTGCCGTTTTTCGAAATTGAACGTGCCATCGCGGTCCCGCTTAATGGAGATCCTGGGCCGCTGCAGACCGATCCTCCTGATTCTGACTTCCTTGTAGAGCAGAGGGAGGTAAGCGATCTCAAGGCTGGCTTCCTCCGCAGAAGCGATGTCCATCTCCCGATTCCGGATGTGCACATCATCAAGCCTGACATGCAAGTCCGAAAAGAAAGCGATTCCCAGTCGGCCGCCAACGTGGACTTCCACCCCCGAGGCTTCGGAGGCGGCCCTTTCTAACCGGGGTTTGTAGGCACTGGTGTCAACAATAAAAAATAGGACAACAGAGATGAGGATGAGCAGCCCAATGAGCCCGATGGTGGCGAAGAGGATCATTTTCAATGATTTTGACATCCATGCTCCTGCTTCTTGAATCTATCATCACTTCTTCCTGAGCCCTTGCGATAGGAACAGTTCGCACTGCTGCGACGAAGCGGCTTTAAGGATTCAAGCGCTGATAAAATACTTTTTTCACTACTTCCGCCATGAAGAGATACAGGATTATGATGAGGGTGACGGTGCCACGAAGGCCATTGTTAGCGGCATTCTGTAATTCCGACAGTTCATATTCGAGTTGCGCTCTTATCTTCTCATCATCGTTCACAAGGTCACCTAGTAAGCTCCCAGGAGCGTAGTTGCCCTTCCCGGGTTTCTATACGTTCTCCTCTTCCTCTTCACTGAAGGGGATCTCGAGTTCATAGACACCGGAATCCAGATGGGCTTTGAGGGGGTGTCCTGTCTTGGAAAATACCTTCATCATGGGGGTGTTCCGTGCCAGGACATCTGCCGTGAATCCTTTGATATTCTTCTCTTTGGCTATACGGACCAGGTACTGGAGAAGGAACGTGCCGATGCCCCGGTTCTGCCAGTCCTGGTGAGTTGTGAAGGCGACCTCGGCAAAGTTGGAATGAGGGTCGCGGATGTATCGCCCAACGGCCACGATCTGCTCCCTGCTCTCGGGTTCTTCTTTTCCCGTGACTGCGGCAATGGCCATCTTGTCATTGTAGTCAATGGCAGCCATGGGCATGGCAACCTTGTGGGAAAAGGACTTGAGGCTGTGGAAGAACCGGGTATAAATATCCTGCTCCGGAAGGGCATAAATCTCATCCTGGATTGCCCGTTCATCTGTGGCCTTTACCGGGCGGAAGAAGATCTGGGTTCCTTTCTTGTCGGTCCAGTAGGTCTCATATTCCTTCGGATAGAGAACCACAGGCAGAGTCTGATCCTTATAAATGTAGCCTTGCTTCTTGGCCGCCTCCAGCAGCTCCTCGCGGAAGTCGGGATGAGCTATATTGATCAGCACCATGGCCCGATCCCGTATGGATTTTCCGTGCACGTAGGCAATTCCATATTCCGTGACCACATAGTGGATGTCACCCCGGGTGACGACCACACCACTGCCGGCAGAGAGATACGGGACGATCCTGGACAGTTTTCCATCATCCGTGGTGGATGGCAGCACCATGATGGATTTGCCCCGCTTGGATAGGGCAGAACCCCGGACAAAATCCACCTGCCCGCCGATGCCGCTATAAAATTCAAAGCCTAAAGAATCGGAGCATACCTGCCCGGTAAGATCCACGGTGAGTGCTGAATTGATGGATACCATCCGGTCATTTTGGGCGATCACAGAGGGATCGTTGACATACCTGCACGGCCGAAATTCAAAGAGCGGGTTGTTATGTACGTATTCGTACAGGCGTTTTGTCCCCATACAGAAGGCTGCGACGATTTTGCCCGGATGCAAAGACTTCTTCTTGCAGGTGATGACACCCGCCTCGATGAGATCGATGAGACCCTCGGTGAATGTTTCGGTGTGAATACCCAAGTCCTTTTTGTTCATGAGGTAGGGAAAGACCGAGTTAGGTATCTTTCCCACACCCGTCTGGATAGTGGATTCGTTTTCGATCAGATCAGCGATAAGTTCACCGATGGCCTTGGCAATATTGCCTGGTGCTCTCTGTACGAACTCCAGCAGGGGGACATCGTTTTCCACAAAGGCATCGATCTCACTCACATGGAGGAAGCTGTCGCCCAGGGTACGGGGCATGTTCGGGTTCACCTCGGCCACCACGTATTGGGCGACCTCGGCTGCGGTCTTGGTAATGTCCACTGAGATCCCCAGGCTCACATAGCCATTATTGTCCGGAGATGACACCGTGATCAGCGCCACATCGATGTGCATGCTCCCCCTTTCCATGAGCAGGGGGATCTCGGAAAGGAAGATAGGCGTGTAGTCGGCCCTGCCTTCCTTGATGGCTGCCCTGGTGCTTGCCCCGATGAACAGGGCGTTGTGACGGAATTTTGCATCAAACTTCTCATCAGTGTAGGGGGCGATACCGAGGTCCAGAAAGTGAATGATCTCTGTGTCGGCAAGGTTTTCAGCCACATCGATGAGGGTCTTTACCAGGAGCTGGGGCTCTCCGCACGCAGAGCCGATGAAAACCCGCGCCCCCCTCCTGATCCGGGAAAGCGCTGTACGTGCATCGGTTAATCTTTCTTTGTATGTATCGTGCCAATTAAGGATCATGACTATTATAGATATAAGTGCCCGGTCTGGTTGTCAATCAGTGCACATCAAATTATGTGGGAATGAGAAGTTTGAAAGAAGTTTTTATGCGGTTTTGAGAAGCTCTTTCGAGTACAAACAGGCCCTCTTCATGTCCCGCCAAAGCCTGATGCCCATACTCCTGTGCTCATTCAGTATTTGTTTGAGCATATATCGTTCGGTGTTCGGGTTGATGGTTATGGCCCGAAGCACCACGATCTGTCTCGGGGCATATTGGGTGGATTCGAGCCTCGTGCGTGATACGAAAGACATGTCATGGTCACGTATGGTCTTATGGAGCTCGACATTGAGATTATTGATGATCTTGTTGATCGTGGTGATATGATCGGAATTCTTTCTTGGATTTCTCATCAACTCATTCAGCATGGACCTCAGTTCTTCAGGAACGAACCGGTAGTTGATGATGAAAAGCTCGGGTTTATTCATAAGCTCGAAGAGCTGGTCGCGCTCGATGAATTCCACAAACGTGTTCTGGAGGTCTCGGGCATGATCGAAGATGAACTTGTATCCGTCTCTCCCGAAGATCTTGATCGATGCCCACGGCTTCAGACATGAGAATGACCTGGATCCTTCAATAGTGAATCTTCCCTGGTCTACGGAGCCCTCCCGGATGATATAGTTTGATGTATGGTAGAGATACCTGGAATCCTCCACATCCTTGAACACACATATTCCCAAGCTGTTCGGGGCATAAAGGAGTTTGTGGGCATCCATGGTTACCGAGTCGGCCCTTTCGATACCCATCATCATATCCCGTGCACCATCCATGAGCAGTGCTCCACCCCCCCATGCGGCATCCACATGGAAATGGGCCCCAAGCTGTTTGGCGATTTCAGCCAGCGCCTCAAGGTCATCAATATTGCCTGTCTCGGTTGTGCCGGCGATCCCGATTACGGCCACGAATTTTGTAGGTTTTCCGACAGCCTTGTCTTCTTTCCTGATCTTCTCAACAATGCACTGAAGCTTGTTGATATCAATTTTATTGATGCAGGGTTGGACAGGAACGCGGATCACCCCATGCTCCCCTATACCGACGATGGTACCTGCCTTGCAAATTGAATAGTGGCCTCTCTTGGATACTAAGAAGAGGGCCTGCCGGTAGCCATAGTGATCCAGTGCCCTGGCTAGCCCCTCAACACGGACTCCCCTGAATCCCTTTTTATCAGGCGGAAATGCCTTGGCCATGGCAAGGGTCAGCGCGGTGAGGTTGGCCACCGTACCATCGGAGGTGATATTTCCGAGTGCTATCTTTGGGTTCTGAATATTTTTGTTATAGAAGTCAGTGGTGTTGTTATAAACGAGTTGGTGAATCCAACAGAGGAACTCCCTTTCCACGAAAGATGATGCCTTGGCACTTTCTATCTTCACCTGGTTTTGATTCAGGCTCACGGCAATCATTTCCAGCAGAATCATGAAATAAGGGATGGCGCTTGTCATGTGGCCTATGTAGTAAGGGTTGGCCACTTTAACCGAGTGCTTTATGATGTTATTCTTGATTTCGTCCAGTACATCCTTGATGAGATGAGGCTGTGAAGGCATCTCGATGTTGTTGAAGATCTTCGTGAGATCTTCCATGGATACGGAAGAATGAATGCCGCCCTTTTCCTTGAAGAAATCGTGAATGAGGTCAAGAAGATGGATACCGAACTCCACGAACCTGTCCGATGATTCGGGCATAATGAAGAGCTTCTTCATATATTCGGGGGTGCTCTCAATCATCTTGTCGATCGGCTTCCCACCGAGCTTGAGTGACTCCATGGACTGGCCTCTTTCTTCCCTTTACGGTAAAAAACATATATACCATAAGTCAGGTTCGGTAAAAAGGAGAAAGTGTTATAATTCCATGGAAAAATCTACCCTTTATCTCGTCCCTACACCCATCGGCAATCTCAAGGACATCACCATCAGAGCACTCGATATCATGAAGGCAGTGGACTTGATTGTCTGTGAGGATACGAGGCATACGAAGAAGCTCCTGACCCATTACGGCATCAGCAAGCCCCTTATTTCCTGCGAACGTTTCAGTGAGGCGAGGAAGACTGGATATATCCTTGATCAACTCGAATCGGGGAAGAATATTGCACTGTTAAGTGATGCAGGCACCCCTGCCGTTTCCGACCCGGGTTCAAGGCTTGTTGCCGGGGCCCGTTTAAGAGGCATCAGGGTGGAGGCATTGCCGGGGCCATGTGCCCTTATCACTGCTTTATCAGCAACAGGGTTTGAGCCGCCGTTTCGTTTCATGGGTTTTTTCCCCAGACAAAAAGATGAAAGGAAAAAAGAGCTTGCAAGAATGTGCGCAACAACTGATGTCACCATCTTCTATGAGTCGCCCAGGAGACTCTTGGCCACATTGAAGTGGATCATGAAGTACATGCCTGACAGGGAAATCTGTGTGGCAAGAGAACTCACCAAGGTCTATGAAGAATACCTTATGGGTGCTGCCGGTGAGATCATTCCCCGACTTGCAGAAGGAGAAATAAAGGGTGAGTTGACTGTACTGGTCAAAGGCACATTGAATCACACCACAATTGAACTGGATTCCCTTGAAGAACGTATGCGCGCATTGATAAGTACAGGACATTCCGGTAGAGATGTTCTCCAGGTACTTTCCCAGGAGACTGGAATCAGCAGGAATGAGATCTATAAAATGCTCATCCATCTCAAGAAAGATTAAAGTATTGTGAACGCCTTCCGATAAGTTAAAGGTAGAACTCTTGAAAGGGGACCATCATGAAGGTCAATCCTGAATTGGGGAATGTAATCAACATTGTAACCAAAGGAAAAGACTCTCAATATCAAAAGAAGGCCAACGATGCC
>JBEKLI010000075.1:0-7688 GCA_050010275.1 Desulfomonilia bacterium
AGTATGTGATCACAAATAAGTTACATACTGCCGTAAAATAAAATCTATCAGGTGGGGGCTTCTAATGGAACAGTATAAACTCTTTATTGATGGTGAATTTGTTGACTCTAAAGATGGTAAGACATTTGAATCGATAGACCCAGGCACCGAGCTCCCGTTTGCCACGGTAGCGCAGGCAGGGAAGGCCGATGCGGAAGCTGCAATTACCGCAGCACGTAAAGCCTTCGACAGGGGGGATTGGAGCGGATTGTCCCCAGCAGCACGTATGTCAAAAATCCAGGATTTTGCTGACCAGATCGCACAGCAGGGTATTCGTCTTGCTGCAACAGAAAGTATGGACTCAGGCCAGATTATATCACTCGCCAAGTACGGTCCCTTGCTTGGCATAGGGGTATTACGTAACCTGAGTCTCCTTGCAGCAACAAAATTCCCCTGGGAGGAGGAGATCCCGATCTCCGGCAATGTCTTTGCGCCAGGCCGCGAATTTATCCGTCGGGAGCCCATAGGTGTATGTGTCAGCATCGTCCCCTGGAACTTCCCCATGAGTCAGGCCTTCTGGAAGATCGCATCTGCGTTAAGCATGGGGAACACCATGGTGCTCAAACCGGCATCATATACACCTCTGTCTGCGCTCATCATTGCAGAAGCAGCCAAAGCAGCAGGAATACCTAAAGGTGTATTAAACGTCCTCCCAGGGCCTGGAGGCGAACTGGGTAAAACCCTTTGCACCCACCCGTATGTGGACAAGATAAGCTTTACCGGCAGCACCGAGGTGGGGCGTGAGATTATGAGGATGGCGTCCGAAACCGTTAAGAAGGTAACGCTGGAACTTGGAGGTAAGTCAGCCAACATTATTCTTGATGATGCAGACATGGACTTGGCTGTAGAAGGCGCTGTGTTCGGTACCTTCTTCCACCAGGGGCAGATATGCGAGTCTGGCACACGCGTCCTGGTGTCATCAAAGATCTATGACGAGTTCCTCGAAAAGATGAAGAAGCGGGCCGAATCTTTACGCATCGGCTATCAGCTGGATCCGGCATCTCATCAAGGTCCACTTGTCAGCAAGGAACAGCTGGCCACCATTGAGCGTTATGTCAAGATTGGTAAGGAAGAGGGTGCGAAACTGATCACAGGTGGCAAACGAGTTGAGGTTCCGGGAATCAATGGTGGGTATTATTATGCACCCACTATCTTTGCTGATGTGAAGAACAAGATGCGTATTGCCCAGGAAGAGATCTTCGGCCCGGTTGTCTGCGTTATCAAATACAATAGTGATGAAGAAGCTGTGGCCATCGCCAATGACACCATCTACGGCTTAGGGGGAGGTGTATTTTCTAGAAGCCACGCCAGGGCTGAGCGTGTTGCAAGGGGTATACGCACCGGGACCATGTGGATCAACAATTACCACATCTTTGCCGATTTCTGCCCCTTTGGCGGATATAAGCAGTCAGGTGTAGGACGTGAATTGGGGCTTACCGGGTTACATGAATATACCCTGGTTAAGAGAATACATGTGAATGCCCTTGCTGATCATAAATCGAATTTAACCTTTTCGATCATGTCGGATCATAAGAGGATGGATGGTTTTGCCTATAATTGCCCGACCAATGTAATAGCCGGTCATGGGAGCTTGAGCTCAATATACAAGGCAATTACTGAGCTGGGATGCCGCAGGGCACTGATCCTTACAGATCCAGGGGTTGCCAAAGCCGGGCTGGCTCAACTGGTAAAGGATGCGCTGGTTGATTTCTGTGTGGGAATCTATGACAAAATCCCATCGGATCCTGATCTTGAATCTGCAGATGCTGCAACAGCTAAAGCCCGGGAACTGAATGCAGATTGTATAGTCAGCGTGGGCGGCGGGAGTGTTATCGATGCAGACAAAGCAGTCTGCGTAACCTTAAAGAATGGAGGCAAGGCGAATGATCATCTTAATTTCTTGGTGCTCACCGAACCTCAAATCCCGCATATCGCAATACCGACGACATCGGGAACCGGCAGTGAGGTGACCAGTGTCGCTGTCTTAACAAGCAAGAGTGCAGGACGTAAGCTTTTCATAGTTGACCGATACATAGTTCCAAATGTGGCTATTCTTGACCCACGTTTCACTATCACACTACCGAAAGATTTAACGGTTTACACGGCAATGGACGCAATGACTCATGCAATAGAGGCTGTTACGAGTCTTCTGTCAAACCAGATTTGCGACGGTCAGGCATTACATGCAATACGCCTCATTAAAGAGAATCTGCCGCTTATTGTTACTGATGGGAAGAATGAAAAGGCCAGGCTCAATATGCAGATAGCTGCTACCATGGCAGGATGGGCATTTACCATTGCACAAACCGCTCTGGCACACGGCATGGCCCATACTGTGGGTACATTACACCACGTCCATCACGGAGCAGCCTGCGGAATTCTTATTCCCAAGGTGATGCGTTATAATGTTGATCATGCTGCAGATAAACTGGTCCTGGTAGCACAGGCTCTTGGAGTTAATACTGCCGGGATGACAGTACGTGATGCAGCCCTTGCCGCAGCAGATGCAGTAGAAGCACTCATGAAGGAGATCGGGCATCCTCTCAAGTTCCGTGAAATGGGTGTCCCTGAAGAGAATCTTCCGATATGCGCTTTTCACGCGCTTGCTGATACAGCCAATCTGTTTAATGCGCGCCCTGTCAATGACCCGGCCGACATCCTGAAAATTTACACTGAGGCATATTAGAAAATAATGGGGTCAGAATTTTTTATTATCGCAAATTGATCAATGTCGTACAGATTCTGATCCCATTTTCTCTTAAGCATTTAGGTTGGGTGAATAAAATGAGCCCAAACGAATGAATGATCAAAAACAGGTTGTTGAGGTTCACTCTGTTCAACCTAGCCTACTTTACTGAAATGTGAACATTACGTGCATCAGGTTCGCTCTAGATTGAAGTGTCTGTTTACGTAGGTATTATTTGGAAAGCATCGGTTTTGGGACATTCTGAAACCGCCCTTCTGTTGCAGATCTATACATGGATTGATTCCCCATGGGGGGGCCTTTGTTAACCCCTTCCGGTTGGATTTAGTAGAACTATCTAAAATTAATCGTTGAACAGGTAGTCGTACCAGAACTTCTTTGAGCGGTCGATGTTCAGGTCCACGTGTATGTGCTTGATCTGGGTGAATTCCAGCAGGCCCTGGGGACCCAGCTCCCTGCCGACGCCGGACTGTTTGTAGCCGCCGAACGGTGCCAGGGGGTTGAGCAGGTGGTAGTCGTTGATCCACACCGTGCCGGTGCGGATCTGCTTGGCCACCTCGATGGCCCAGGGGATGTCACGTGAGAAGACCGCACCCCCGAGCCCGTAGATGGAATCGTTGGCCATGGTTATGGCCTCCTCGGTGCTGCGGTATTTGATCACGGACAGGACCGGTCCGAAGATCTCTTCGCGGGCAATGGCCATATCGTTGCGCACCTCTTCGAATATGGTGGGCTCAATGTAATATCCCTTGGAGAGGTGTCCGGGCTGTTTCCCGCCAATGGAGCATTTTGCACCCTCTTTCTTGCCTGTCTCAATATAGCGCAGAACCGTTTTGTGCTGAGCCTTGGAGATGACCGGGCCCATCGTGGTCTCGGGATCCATGGGGTCGCCGACCTTGATGTGAGTGACCCGCTCTTTTACCCGCTCCATGAACTCGTCATAGATCGACTCATGGACAAAGCACCGGGTGCCTGACTCGCAGACCTGGCCCACATGGAAGAAAGTGCCGAATAACGCCCCGTCCACTGCAAGGCTGAGGTCCGCATCCTCCAGGATGATGGTGGGGCTCTTGCCGCCCAGCTCCAGGGTCACCTTCTTGACGGTATCTGCGGCCAGCTTCATCACCTGGCGGCCCGTCTCGGTGGAGCCGGTAAGGGCGACCTTGTCTACCATGGGGTTCGTGCACAACTCTTCACCAATGACCGAGCCAGGGCCGGTAACAAGGTTGAAAACACCCGGGGGAATATCACACTCTGCGATAATCTTTGCCAGCTCAAGGGCGGACAGAGGCGTGTCGGAGGCCGGCTTCAACACGAGGCTGTTGCCCATGATGAGTGACGGAGCGGTCTTCCAGACTGCCATGAGCAGGGGGAAGTTCCAGGGGATGATGCCGGCGCACACGCCGATGGGCTCCCGGTGGACGAAGTTCCACGACGTGTAGGGCAGGTCAATCCACGGCAGCGGTTCGTAAGTCGATATTCGCTCTCCAAGCTCAACAATGGTGCGGAAATGCTCGATGCTGAATGGCAGGTCCATGAGTGAGGCCTTACGGAACGTAGCGCCCGAGTCCATGGACTCGATAGTGGCGATCTCGGTGGTGCGCTCGGCCAGCTTCTCTGCCACCTTCATGAGGATCCGGGCGCGCTCTTTTACCTTCATCCTGCTCCAGACCCCGGAATCGAAAGATCTGCGGGCCGCATCAATGGCCTTTTTGGCATCATTCCTGGTGCCCACCGGGACGAGAGCGATTGCGTCCTCGGTGGCCGGATTGAAGGTGGGTCTGGTCTCGCCAGTCTCGGCATCAACAAACGTGCCGTCAATGAACATCCGGTATTTCTCCATACAACCCTCCGCATCAGACTTGTTAGTTGCTCAAGAAAATTGACATGTTATATTATGTACAAAAAAGCATATTAACACAAAAGCCGATCCTTTGCAATAGGGAGTGAATCGAAAATGGTGTCAGGACGGCTCGTATGGATCTGTAGCAAAATCGATTACAGCCACGAAACGGCATAAGAGACTTCGTCCACCTTTGCTTGTGAAGTTGTTATGATCTTGGAAGGTAATATGTGCACTGAGGAAAGAATCCATGTGATGGTACGTAACCTTCAGTCCGGATCAACCAGATATTATCTTAAGAAATATTCAATATGGACAAAGCGAAGGTCCTGGCACGAAAGCTATGATTTATGAAATTAACAGCATATTGCTTTGCACTCAATACCTGGATATACTACAATTGTTAAGAATAATAATTAATTGTAAAGGATGAATATGGCCTCACTAACTAACTTTAAAGCAGTTTATTGTTCTGGACTTTTTATCCAAGAAAACTCAACTGTTTCTGCATTATCCCTTCTATTCGAAAAAATTTACCTTCCAAAAAATATTTCGATAATCGAAGAATTTGCTAAGAAATATGAGTTTGTTGGTGATGTTAATGATTTTGAAAGAAACTTCTTTAGGTGTTTTGGCATTGAAGCAATAAATAAGTTCAATGATCTTGGAAAGTTTCGTATGACCAATAAGAACACCAAAAGGGAAGCTTTATCTAAATTATCTGATAAACAGAGAGAAACTGCATATATATACATTCAACAGGGAATTGGGTTCGCTGGTTCTTATCGAAGTCTTTTCCCTGATATATTTGAGTCGAATTTCTTTGAGGGTATTAAGATAACCTCCCATAATAATAGAGATAATATTAAAGAGAATGAGAAGAAAATCACATTAAATATTTCCTATGGTCTTGATTTAACAGATAGCGATGATAAATTCTCCCAATTAGTTGAAGAGGGATATATTCCAATTGTTGATAATAATTGGTCAGATATAGGCCCGAAACAACATCTTGATGAAATAACTGCTAAACAAATTGCCTCATTATTAGCAATGAAATCAATTAATATTGTTTTTCCGAGAACAAAGGGAGTGCATCCTGAGATTATCTTAGAAGCTCGTGACCGTCTCTCTGATTATCTACCACCATTTTGGTCAGCCATGTTGAAATTAACTGTTGAAATGAGAAGAAATATTAGAGACTGCACATCAATGCAAGAAATGTTTAAAGAATCTCAGTTTCTTGTGGATACACTTGTTATGCCTGCATTAATAGACCTTAAACAGAAAATGATAAAAGAGAGAAAGAATTGGTTTTATAGAATTCTTTCACCGATACAAAAGGGGCTACGTTTTATGATTGGCAATCCACCTTTGACTCAACAGCAATTACTTACAAATGCACTTGTTCTTGGTAGTGATGTAATTATGAGTACAGCCGAGAACATGCGAACTATCGAGGCAATGAAAGAACAAGCTGGATTAACATTTTTATTAGAAGCTCACAAAATTATTTCAAATGAAACAAAAAAGAAAAAAATCCAGTGAACTGAAACTAGTCTCAAACCGTTGATCCGTTCCTCAAATAGAGATTTCTGCGATTTATTCTCGGTTTTGTAATCTCCGAAAACTGAAGATCTTGGGTTGAAACTTCTTCAGAAAGGCACTCCATATCAGAGCGTGTCCTCTGGCATGTGATCAACAAATCAAGCAATTCCTATTCAGATATTGTTGTCTCATGGTACGGGATCTATGCTTATCATGTATTCATGTGAGGGACAGCAGCGGCTTTATTCTGCAACCGGATTAATCCTCATCAATATCTCTGATTTGCACCTCGAGATTTACATGGAAAAAGTCGCGCCCGTGTACTATGCCGGATATCGAAGAGAGTGCTCGTAATAGCTCCTTCCTTTTGTTTGTAGCAGAATAAAGGTTGAAATGAAGATGAAGCCTTCCGGGTTCTTTACTGTACTCCTCATAGCGCTGGCTCTGCTCTTAGGGTCATGCATAACAGAGCAGGAGATGTACAAATCAGCCTCCGGCGAAAAGCAGCTGCCGAAATGGCGTATCCTTTCAAGGGCCAGGGAGGAATATGGGCCGTATACTCGATGGAAGGAGGCCCTAATACGGAATCTCACCGATGGAAGCTCGCTTGTATACACCAGGAAAGGACCTGTAGAATATACCATCAACGGGCACAGCGGGCCGTATCTCATGATCATGCACGGAGATCCGGGCGGTTATGACCAGACTGCAGCCCTGTTCAGCGATATGTTCGGAAAGGGGATGCGTGTGCTGAGCTGGTCACGACCAGGTTATCTGCGTACCCCGCTGCAGGATGGCAAGTCTTTTCAGGAGCAGGCGGATATTGCAGCAGCCCTCATGGATGAGTTGGGCATCAAAAAGTCCGCTGTTCTCGGGTATTCGGCCGGAGGACCGGTGGCTGTCTATTTCGCTACCCGGCACCCGAAGCGTATCTGGGCACTGATCCTTGAATGCGCAGTGACCCAGAAATGGGTTGTCAGTTATGAGAACCTGGAGGAAAAGATCTACTTCGGATACCTGATGTACAATGATCCGTTCCTCTGGACCTCTGAGGTCACCGGGCGGATTGCACCACGGCTCATCGGCATGTCGACCATCGAGATGGAAAGCACACTTGATAAAGCGGCAGCACAGAAGCTGATGGATGATATCATGAAGGATCCGCGAAGGGTGAAGGTGCTCAAGGACCTTATGAACAGCATGAGCCCTGGGGATCTCCGCAGAGATGGCGTGGAGAACGATGTGGAGCAGCTCAAGAAGGTGAAAGGCCTTCCTCTCGATAAAATCAAGGCTCCCACCTTGATTATCCATGGGACCGACGATGCAGTTGTCTCTGTGGCGGATGCTGCACGGGCCGCCAATGCAATACCAGGTGCACAGCTCTATCTCGTTCACAATGGTTTCCATGTCATGGCCCTGACGGATGCGATAGACAAGATTACGCAGAAGAGGGTTACATTCTTAAAGAAGTACGCCACTCAATAAGGTGAATACCATAGAGCCGATTGCAAAGTCCGAATCGCTTGATTGCAGCAAAGATGAAGTGGTGTTCAT
>JBEKLI010000076.1:0-7673 GCA_050010275.1 Desulfomonilia bacterium
GAACAAGATTAAGCCAATCCTGGAGGGTCCGGTAGCGCCCTTGTTCTATTAGAGACGGGGCATTCTCAATGATAAGAGGTACCATGGAATCCCATCCAGAGATATTTTTCAGAAGGTCCATCGCTGCCTCTATCTGGCCACTCCCCTTGAGAATCAACGATGCAGAGCTTGAAACCTTTTCAAGCTCCTCATGAGAAAGAGTCTCTCGTGCCGTCCTGATAAGGAATTCCCGGAACAGCGGGTGGTATTCGAAATATGATTCTGTCTTGAATTGTTTTTGTATGAAGAAATTGTTGCGGTAGAGGTTCGAGAGAATGCGTCCGGAATCAGCGTTCCCAGTGAGATCATGTGCCATCCCCGCGGTCATTCCTGTCAAGAATGCGGTTTTCATGAGAAAATCTCTTGTTGTCGCATCCAGCCTGTCAAAAAGCTCTGCGCCAAAATAGTTCATGATCTCTTCCGGAGTAGAGCCGTGAGGTTGTAGCTCAAGGCAGTTTTTTTGTTTCAATTCCCCTAGCATGAGGGTAAGCCCTGCAACCCAACCATCAGTTACCTCGTGGACACAATCGATGGTCTCTTTTTGGGCGACCTCTTTGTACTTCATACGAATTATCTGTTCTGTCTCCTCATAGCTCAGCCTCAAATCATTCCATCCGAGCAATCCCATTTGATCGTTTGCCTGGAGACGGGCATAGGCAGGCGGTGGAGAAGTTCTACTGATAAGTATTATATTGATCATGGGAGGGACCCGAGCTATTCCGTTCAGAAGAATAGTATGAAATGTTGAAGCTTCCGGCAGATCTTGGCAGTTGTCAAAGACTATGGCAACTCTATGATTACATCCATTCTTGCTTTCCTTTTTCCTTGTTTCACAGGAAAGGACAAAGCCAGAGAGGTCTTCGAAGAATTTCAGGGTAAATGTAGTGAGTCCTGGAAGGTATTCCGGTGTTAGTGTTGGGAACTCCTTCTTAGCTCGAGGTGCTGCACCAAGAGCAGCCTTACCAAGGTAATAGAAAAAGGTCGCAGGGTCGTCATCCCCCATATCCACTTGATACCAGAGACATGGTAATCCCCTGTCTTTGAGGTAAGTAGATACGAGAGTTGTTTTTCCTGAACCAGCAGGTGATGAAATCCAGATTGTCTGATATGCAAGTAGAGTGTCGAGCTTTTGAAATAGGTGAGGTCGGGGTACGGCTTGGGTATTAAGTGGTGGTGTTACCTTTGCCAGAGTAGGGAATTTTCCAAGACTCGTACTTCTTTTTACCATACCCACCTTTGCAATACAAGTAAAGTAACTACAATACTCAATACATAGATCTCATAAAAACCTGATATTGCTATTAATCTACTTTCATAAAAAAATCCATCGAAGTGTATAGACATTGGTTTTTTGTAGGTAACTTTTAGACCTTGTAACATAAATATAATGCATTATAATTAAAACTAGAGCTCTTTCATCCCTTGAGATATTCAACTCACCCCGAGAGCACTTTACTTTATAGGTTAGGAGACTGTAAGCCGCATCTTCTTGGGCCAAGTGCAAAAGACCATAAACTGCAGGTAGGGCACATGATAAAATGTCCGAAATGCCAGTTTGAGAATCCAGATAATACAAAGATCTGTGGAGAATGTGGGGTCGATTTGGAAATACTTTGCCCGAACTGTAATAATCCTAATCCTCCAGGATTTAAATTCTGTGGTGAATGTGGTCATAAGTTAAGTATTTCCTCAGAAGTATTGCTCAAAGAACTCTCCTTCTAGGATAAGATAACAAAGATCCAGAAGCACCTCCCCAAGGATTTAACCCAGAAAATCCTGGCACAGAAAGACAGGATCGAAGGTGAGCATAAGCAGGTCACCGTGATGTTCTGCGACATGGAAGGCTTTACTCCTCTTACTGAAAAGCTCGGCCCTGAGCAAATGTATTCCTTAATGGATGAGGTTTATGAAATTCTCATTCATAACGTTTTTGATTATGAAGGGACAGTTAACGAACTGACTGGTGATGGAATCATGGCCCTTTTTGGAGCACCCATTGCCCTTGAGGATGCCCCTCAGAGAGCCATCCGGTCTGCAATAGCTATCCATCAGGAGATGAATAGATTCAGCCATAGGATCATACAAGAAAAAGGGATTCCCCCACTTAAGATGCGTATTGGAATCAATACAGGTCCTGTGATTGTAGGAACACTGGGGAATAATCTTCGGATTGACTTCAAGGCTGTGGGGGATACGGTAAATTTGGCCTCACGAATGGAAGGGTTGGCCGAACCTGGAACAACCTATGTGACTGAGGATACCTTCAAGCTTGCCGAGGGATTCTTCAGGTTTGAGTCTTTGGGCAAAAGGGAAATAAAGGGCAAGGAAAAACCAGTCAGTGTCTACCAGGTGATTGCCGAAAGTACCCGAAGAACCCGGTTTGATGTCAGTGCCGAGAGGGGATTGGCGCCCTTTGTGGGGAGAGATGAGGAGCTTAATACATTGGAGCTTGCTGTACTCAAAGCCATAACCGGCCAGGGTTCTATCGTGAACGTAATAGGCGAAGCAGGCATTGGTAAGTCCCGCCTCATTGCAGAGCTCAAAAACCGGGAAGTGATAAAGCGTGTGACCCTCCTGGAAGGCAGTACCATATCCATAGGTGCGAATCTCGGCTATCACCTGATCATCGATCTCCTGAAGAACTGGTCACAGATCACGGAGGATGATTCTGAAGTTGCTGCTTTCACTAAGCTGGAGAATGCCATCCGCACCACCTACCCTGAAGCCCTGGGAGAGATCCTGCCTTTTGTTGCAACCCTCATGGGAGTCAAGCTGATGGTCTCTATCTGGCCTTCGGTCAATCCCAACAGCCAGAACTTCGAAGAGATGTCCAGGCAAGGCTGGCTGGTGCGCAGCGAGCGCGGCCTGGCAGTCCAGTTTTCCTTTGTGGATACCTCCCCGGCAGGAAAAGTTTATCCTCACATCTACGACGCCACCCATCCTGAAGCGCGCCGCTTCGTCTGGGAACAGGTCAAGAAGAATTACTTTGCCAATGGGATCAAGGTCTGGTGGCTGGATGCCTGCGAGCCCGAGCTTTACCCGGCCGACCACGACAACCTGCGCTATCACCTGGGGAACGGGCTGGAAGTGGGCAACATCTACCCCATGCTGCACGCGCAGGGCTTCTACGACGGGATGCATTCCGCCGGCGAGACGGACATCATCACCCTCTGCCGCTCGGCCTGGGCCGGCAGCCAGCGCTATGGGGCGGCGGTCTGGTCAGGCGACATCCCCTCCACTTTCGAGATGCTGCAAACCCAGCTTCGCGCCGGCCTGAACATCGCCATGAGCGGCATCCCCTGGTGGACGACCGACATCGGCGGCTTCTACGATGGGGACATTACCACCCCTTATTTCAAGGAGCTGATCGTGCGCTGGTTCCAGTTCGGCCTGTTCTGCCCGCTCTTCCGCCTGCACGGCATCCGGAAGCCTGAAGAAGGCAGCGGAAGCAATGCAACCGGAGCCCCGAATGAGGTCTGGTCGTTCGGCGAAGAGGCCTACGCCATCATCAAAGAAATGCTCTTCATGCGCGAGGTCATGCGCCCCTACATCATGGTCCAGATGCGCCTGGCGCACGAGAAGGGCACCCCCGTCATGCGCCCGATCTTCTTCGATTTTCCCCAGGAGCCCAGACAGTTCAAAAGAGAGCTTAAAGGGATCGGTACCGGCATGATCATCAACGAAGATGGATACATCCTGACGAATAACCATGTGGTGGCCGGTGCAACCCAGATACAGGTGATCCTCTCCGATGAAAGACAATTCGATGCCAAGGTCATCGGAACCGACCCGAAGACCGACCTGGCCGTGATAAAGGTCTCTGCAAAAGAAAAGCTCCCCTCTGTCACCTTCGGCGATTCGGACAAGGTCCAGGTGGGTGAGTGGGTTGTTGCCATAGGTCACCCACGGGGCCTCGATCAGACCGTTACACAGGGCATCATCAGCGCGAAGCACAGGCAGGGAATAACCGACCCGAACACATACCAGGATTTTCTCCAGACCGACGCAGCAATAAACCCCGGCAACAGCGGGGGACCGCTGCTCAACCTCGACAGCCAGGTCATCGGGGTTAATTCCATTATCGCATCACAATCGGGCGGTTCCGAAGGGCTTGGGTTTGCCATACCAAGCAACATGGCGCTGCACATAGCAAAGTCCTTGATGGAAACCGGCAAGGTTCAGCGGGGTTGGCTCGGGATATCACTCCAGGATGTATCTTTTGATAAGATGAAGTCACTCAAGCTCAATACGCCCAAAGGGGCTTACGTGATGGATGTGGTGAAGGGTGGCCCTGCCTCCAAGGCCGGGATCAAGGCAGGGGACGTGATCATGAGCTTTGATGATCAGGATATTGAAGATTCCGGTGCATTGAGGAATCTGGTTGCCGGCACACCCATTGGGAAAGAGGTGAAGCTCGGCATCATGCGCGATGGGAAGAAGCTCACTATTCCAGTGAAGGTCGGAAATATAGAAGATGCAGCCAAGTTAATGGCCGCCTCCCTGAGGGATAAGTTGGGGGTGGATGTGAGGCCGATTAATGAAAATGAAAGGAGCAGATTCGGCCTCGATCAGGACCAGGGAGTTGCCATCAAATGGCTCGATCCGAATGGCCCGCTGGCCAAGGCGGGCTTTGAGATCAACGACATTATCTTAAGGATAAACGACCAGACAACCGACAGTGTGGAGAAATTCGCATCCATTGTGAGTACCCTTAAGCAGTACCAGAAGATCACCATTTTTGTTGTTGATCATAGAACCGGTCAGATGGGTTATATTCGGGTAGAGATACGGTAGGGTTTTCTCTGATAAAAAAGGGGGGACGTCTTTGCTCCGGCGTCCCTTTCTTCTTTCCTCTTGCCGCCTATTATCGAACACGAGCTCTTAAACAATTGTGTTGTCGGCTGGTTAGAAGACGGTCCTGTGTCTCGGCCTGAAAGATCTTCAGCACGGCACGGTTTCCCCGGCCTGTTTTAGTTGCCGGCAGGAGATGGCGGAGAAAGTATGTTCTAAAAAGGTGTAAATAAGCTATCTGCTCTTTTTCTTTTCAAGCTTTGCCTGCTTCTTCTCTTTTGCTGTTTTCAACGGTTTTTTCTTCTCTTGTTTTCTGGTATCTTGTGATTTGGCCATATCGCTTCCTTTCCTAAAAACCTCTCGATATCATTATTTTATCATCTGTCATCACCCGATAACAACTCCTTTTGATCATTCCTGATAAAGGCTTCAATGATAGACTATAAAACAGCCTCATCTCCGAGGAATCAAATTCCGATACGTTACTATGTATTCAAGAAAGAATTAAATTTAGGAAATTTGGGGTTGGGCTGATGCGATACTACAAACAGTTGCACAAATCGAAATATATTTATCTTATTGTGCTGGGTCTTGGTGCTGTGTGTCTTTATTTGGCATTTTTTGATTCAGGACTTGATTCAAGTATTATATTTCTCTCCAGTGGGTTGGTCTGCCTGATGAGCGGCTGGATAATGCGAAAAGGACGTACACACTACATTGAGATCAATGATGAAAAGATAATACACCGGGGATTTAGAAACTGGACAATCCGTAAATCCGATGTGACTCGCGTCGAACGCAGGAAAAAGGGATGGATTGATGATAATGAACTCTATCTCAAGATCATTGCAGACAAGGAAGAGTTCGAGGTGGATGACGGCTTCCTTACGGATGAAGAACACGTGCAGGAACTGACGAAAGCTATAGGCTCATGATGATCGTAAGAATCTTAAAATGTAATAACCAAGATCCGATCATACATTGAAGATTATGTAGTGAGGATTCCTTCGTACAGCTTGGCATTTCGGGATATTATCTGAACTTTAGTTCTTATAGGAATCTATGCTGTGACTCTCTGCTCCACGCATGAGCCTGTCCAGGTTGATCATGCTATCATGGCTCATGTACAACCTCAACAAGTCATTGCTTCTCTCGAGTTTCTTAAGCCTCATCCTCTTCATGACATCCCGGATCTCGGATATGAACAGGAGGGTTTTCACAGGCAAAGGCAGAGGGCCATAGAGATCCTTGAGTTCATCGCCTATACTATTGAGATTGTCGAGAGATGCCGTGAAGAGCCTTTTATAAAGCCCGAGCCTCAAGTGCTGATCAGGGCAGTATTCCTCGGGGATATAGGCATCGAGACTGATCCTGATCTCCGGGTCTATCTCTGGGGCGCTCTCTTTACCTTGGAGATGTAGGAATGATGATTCGACGATAGGGTTTTAATTAACAACTCATACTTGAGAGAAATAATATATATTACGGGAAATCCTTTTCTTCTTTATGTGGAAAATATTTTCATACTATCTTAATAATTTCACTTTCTGAAAAACAATATACCTATCCGAAATTCAAGGTGATCGATAATTAACTACATGTTTATACCTGATGATGCCCTAGAATTAGTTTAGTAATTTCCAGACTTTTTATTGGCACAGCTTATGTTATCTAAAAAGATGTGGACATATTACTTTCTCAAAGACAACTCACAAAAGCCAATCCCCAGGGAAAAGAAGAAAGGAAAGATGACATGAGCATGGATAATAAATCGCTGAGGCAGATAGAGCATGAATGCGGGCGCAGCTCCCATCTGGGCGCTCCGGAAAATGAACGCCAGATATTCTATAGGCTGCCTTTTTCCTACCTGAAAACGCATGAGGAGAGGGAAAGGGATGCATGGCTCTCCATACAGATTGTCCTTGAACAAGCCCGAGCGTCTTTAAGCGAACCTTATTCTCTCATGAGGGAAAAGGATGCGCCGGGAAAATCATTTCCTCCAAATCATCGGGAATATTCTTTTCACAACGGGCTGATCATGAAAGCGGCATCTGATTGGTCAGATCTATGGATCAGATTCAACCGAGGAGATGCGGTTCATGAACAAAGTATTCGAGGAGCCCTTGAGATCCTGGATAAGATCATGTTGTCTCTATCGCGTCCCGTTTATAGGTATGTCAAAACCGGGACCGGTTTCAATGTCTGCCCAAACCGGAACCACGAGTGGGAGGAACAAACCCGCGCCTTCCTCGGTGTGGATGCAGGCTCTATTTCCATCAATACCGCCATAGTGGATGAGGACGGAGTCATCCTGGAGACAGACTACACCCTGACCGAGGGCGACGTGTTCAACAATATCAAGAAATCCCTGGCCAATATCTCTACCCGGCTTCCCAGTAATCTGAAAATACTGGGAGCGGGTGTTACCGGCAGCGGGCATGAGATTGCCATGGCAGTATTGGATGCAGATGTGTATGAGACAGAGCTTGACGCTCATGCCGAGGCGGCCATCCACATGGTGCCCGGCGCGCGAGTGGTGTTCGATATTGGCGGACAGGACTCCAAGGTGATGTACATCGAGAATGGGTTTCTGGATGAGGCCGGTATGAACAAAAAATGTGGGGCTGGCACCGGTGCCTTCCTGGATGCCCAGGCTGCAAGACTCGGCATTCCTATTGAAAAATTCGGCGAGGTATCGTTGAGCGCCCAAAAGCCCTACAGCTTTTCCTGCATGTGCACGGTATTCGTGGGCCGCGACCTGATCTCCGAACAGGCCAAAGGCAATACCAAGGAAAATATCATTGCAGGTTTGCATAAGTCCCTGGCCATGAATTTCTTCTCTA
>JBEKLI010000077.1:0-7586 GCA_050010275.1 Desulfomonilia bacterium
ATAGTGCAAGCTCATATTTGATGGGGGAGACTTCTTCAATGCCTAAGAGAGACGACATCCACAAGGTAATGATCATCGGCTCCGGGCCGATCGTCATCGGCCAGGGTAACGAATTCGACTATTCCGGGACCCAGGCCTGCAAGGCCTTGCGGGAGCTGGGTTATAAAATCGTTCTCGTCAACTCCGACCCGGCAACCATCATGACCGACCCGGGCATGGCGGATGCCACGTACATCGAGCCCCTCAATGCCGCGGTACTGGAGTCCATCATCGCCAAGGAGCGTCCCGATGCGATCCTGCCGAACCTGGGGGGACAATCGGGATTGAATCTTACCTCCGAACTGCACCGCAAAGGTGTCCTGGACAAGTATGGCGTAAAGGTTATCGGGGTGAACATTGACGCCATTGAGCGCAGCGAAGACAGGCGTGCATTCAAAGAAACCATGACCCGCTTGAGTATAGAAATGCCCAAGAGCGAACTTGCCTATAGTGTGGAAGAGGCCGAGAAGATCGCCTCCGGGCTGGGTTATCCGGTGGTCATCAAACCGGCGTATACCGTGGGCGGTGCCGGCGGAGGGCTTGTCTATAATGTGGAGGAGCTGAGGATCGTTGCAAGAAGGGGTATCTCTGAAAGCCTCATCGGCCAGGTGCTCGTGGAGGAGTCCGTTCTGGGCTGGGAAGAACTGGAGATCGAGGTGCTGCGCGACGCGAAGAACAACATAATCACCGCATGCTTCATCGAGAACGTGGATGCCATGGGAGTGCACACCGGCGACAGCCTCTGCACCGTGCCCATGCTCACCATCGACAAGGATCTCCAAAAAAGGCTCAGGAAGGACGCCTACGACATCGTGGAGGCCACTGAGGTGATCGGAAACACCAATATCCAGTTCGCCCACAACCCTTTGAGCAGCAGGCTCGTGGTCATCGAGATCAACCCCCGGACCTCCCGGTCCTCCGCACTGGCATCCAAGGCAGTAGGCTTGCCCATTGCCTTTGTATCAACCAAGCTCGCTGCGGGTCTCACCCTGGACGAAAAACCCTGCCGGCAGTGCGGGACCCTGGACAAATACGAGCCCCGGGGCGAGGATGTGGTGGTGAAGTTCTCCAGGTGGGCCTTTGAAAAGTTCAAGGGGTCCCAGGACAGGCTCGGCACCCGGATGAGGGCGGTGGGCGAGGTCATGAGCATCGGCAAGACCTATAAAGAGGCCATCCAGAAGTCTATCCGCTCACTGGAGATCGGGCGTTACGGCTTGGGCTATGCCAAAGACTTTCATGAGAAGGACCTCGAGACCCTTTTGGAAATGCTCTCCGAGCCATCCAGCGAACGGCAGTTCATCATGTACGAGGCCCTGCGCAAGGGTGCAACGATCGAAGACCTCGAACAGAAGACCCGCCTGAAGGCCTGGTTCATCGAGCAGATGAAGGAGCTCGTGGACCTTGAGGAGAAGATACTCACCTACAGCGGAAAGACATTACCGGATGAGGTGTTCATCCAGGCCAAGAAGGACGGTTTCGCCGACCGCTACCTTGCCGGGCTCCTGGGTCTGACCGAGGATGCGGTTCGGAACCGCCGTATCAAGCTGGGTCTGGTTCACGGCTACCAGAAGGTGAGAGTGAGCGGTGTGGACAACGCCGAGTATTACTATTCCACCTTCAATGCCCCGGATGTTGTTGGGGTGAGCGACAGGCCCAAGATCATGGTCATAGGCGGCGGTCCCAACCACATCGGACAGGGCGGCGAGTTCGACTACTGCTGCGTGCACGCGGCATCCGCCATCAAGGACATGGGGTATGAGTCCATCATGGTGAACTGCAACCCCGAGACGGTCTCCACCGACTACGACACATCCGACAAGCTCTACTTCGAACCGCTCACCGTCGAGGATGTATTGAGCATCTATCACAAGGAGAAGCCCCAAGGTGTCATATGCCAGTTCGGCGGCCGGACCCCGCTGAATATTGCAAATGAGCTTATGAAGGCGGGCGTGAAGATCCTGGGGACCCCGCCTCATACCATCGTCCTGGCCCAGGATCGGGGGCAGTTCGGCAAGATGATGGCCAAGCTCGGCATCCCCATGCCCGAGTCCGGTACGGCAAGCACCCTGGATGAAGCAAAAGCCGTTGCCGACCGCATCGGCTACCCGCTCATGGTGAGGCCTTCCCATGTGCTCGACGGGCGCGGCATGGAGGTAATGCACGATGAGGACATGCTCAGGGAATACATGCGCGCGGTTGTTGACCCGGCTACCGGGCTGCCCATCCTCATCGACAAGTTCCTGGACAATGCCATTGGGGCCGAGGCGGATGCCCTCTCGGACGGCTATGATGCCTTTGTGCCCGCTGTCCTGGAACACATTGAACGCGCCGGTGTCCACTCCGGCGACTCGGCGTGTGTAATCCCGCCCATAAGCATATCTCCCCGGCATCTGGACACCATTATTGAATTCACCAAGCGCATTGCCGTGGAGCTTGGCGTTAAGGGCCTTATGAACATGAAATGTGCCATCCACAAGGACACGGTCTATGTCCTGGAGGCAAACCCGAGGGCATCCAGGACCGTGCCGCTGGTCTCCAAGGTATGCAACATCCCCATGGCCGATATCGCTACCCGGATCATTCTGGGCAAGAAGCTTGCCGATTTCGATCTCAAGCCCAAGAACATCCCATACTTCGGGGTGAAGGAGGCGGTATTTCCCTTCAATGTGTTCCCCGAAGTAGACCCGCTGCTGGGCCCCGAGATGCGCTCAACAGGAGAGGTGCTCGGCATGGCCGAAACTTTCGGCCTGGCGTTCTACAAGGCCTCCCAGGCCGCTTCCCAGTACCTGCCCATGGATGGATGCGTGCTGCTGACCGTGTCCCGGCGCGAGCGGCCGGCAGTGCTCGAGGTGGCAAGGCTCTTCAACGAGCTGGGCTTCAAGATCAAGTCGACCCGCCACACCCATGCATTCCTGGCTGAGAACGGCATCGCATCCGAGATGGTACTCAAGCTTCATGAAGGCAGGCCGAACATCATCGACGGGGTCAAGAACAAGGAATACGCACTGATCATCAACACACCGAGCGGCAAGCTCTCCAAGCACGATGACTCCTACATCCGCAAGGCCGCCATCAGCTACAAGGTGCCCTATATCACCACGCTGTCTGCAGCCGTTGCGGCGGCCAAGGGGATTGCCGCCTCCCGGAAGGGCAAGGGCACCATCAAGTCACTGCAGGAGTATCACCGCGATATCGGCTGACATGACAATTCTTAAGTTGATTTTTGATAATTCAGCGGGTATAAGTGCCATGTCTCCTGTGCAGGGTCTCGGATAGTAGGGGGCTAAGAGCTTTAGAAATCCGATGCAATGCCTACATGATTGATTGCTTTGATATAGGGCATGATCATTTATAATATAGTTGTAATATGCACAGGAGATATCCTTTCTGTCTGTTATAATGCCAAGACCGCTTAGGTATTTATCGCAAGACGAACCTAAAGATCGTCAAGGCATCTGAAGGCCTTCTCCCCCTCACCTAGTACCTAGTTGCAGAATTCCACAACATGTCATTTCGAGCGTAGCGAGAAATCTTTCATCAATGGTTCTCAAGATTTCTCAGTCACTTTGTTCCTTCGAAATGACATGGTTAATGACGAAACTTAGTACTAGTCCCTTGGTCCTTAGAGCATCAGCTTGCCCCTGCGGATCGTCCAGAAATCATCCGACAGGTTCCGGTCTGAATGGTACTGGTAAGGCAGGGTAAAATAGCCTTTCATCCCCCACCTGTTACCCCATGAATTACGCACGATAAACCGCTTCTTTGAATCATCGTAGCCCACGGCAAGTACCGCATGCCCGCCCAGATTCTGCTCACCCGGTTTTGGCATATTCACTGTCCCGGTTTTAGCCACAGCCTGTGATTCAAAGCTTTCATATACCGAAAATCCAAAGACGAACGGGTAGCCTTCGGCAAGGCACGTACGCATTTCGTCCACCGTGATGATGCGATGATAAGAGGTAATCTGGTGCTGCAAGGCCTCTTTATAACATGCAGCACTCGGTTTCATGGTGAATTTCGATATCATATAGGGCCATTTCTTTTCCGAACAGACCCCCTGTTTCGCGAGTGTCTTGATGCCGTCGCGGATCATGGCACCGGAGTCGGATGCGACAGTGTGTTCGATTGTACGCTCATTGTAATAGATGAACAGCCTGCTGAAATCCTCGAAGGCGACCTTATCCTTTCTTTCGAGAAACTCCAGGGCCCCGGCAAGGGCGTTCGCCGTGCAGCTGCCCAGATTTCCCTGGTCTTCGACCTTGGAACACAGCGGCCGCAAGTCCACTGACTTAGGCAGCCTGGCAGGCACACGGAGCACAGCGCTGAGCAGATAGTCGCGCTGATCCGGTACATCAGGCACCCAGCCGTAGCCGCGTCTTACGCCCTTGGTTTGCTTTAACCCCACAGCCTCTTTCTTTCCTGTCATATGAACCTCCTCCTTTCATACTGACTCGAGTTTATTGGACCTAAGGCTCATTTGCTGGGATTATCCGGGGAGATCATGATGAAAGCCAGGCACTGCTCAATCGTGGTAGTCTTATCGTGGAGAATTATATCTTAAGAAGTGTTACCCAACAAGCCGACTCAAAACAGCACAAGCAAAGTTGTTTAAAATTGATTTTGGTAGCGGGGGGAGGATTTGAACCTCCGACCTTTGGGTTATGAGCCCAACGAGCTACCGGACTGCTCCACCCCGCGTCACAACGAGTCTTCTACAATCAATGAAGAAGGTTTGTCAAGCTAAGACAGGTGCCGGAATCAGACACGAGGTCGATATGATTCTTCCTCCATGCATCTGTCTGTTCCTGAATCCCGCCGATATGTCTTTTGCAAAAAAAAAGCAGGCCAGCTTTTGACCTGCATAATATGAGGAGGTTCTACGGGGAATGAATCTTGAAGAACCTATTAATATCTATCGTCAGGTTTCGGAATCACATAAGGGCAAAAATAAAGGTTTTCTCTTTTTACTTTCATGGGTGATTTTATGCTATATATCATCATATGCCGAAGCAGCTGCCACCCCTTGCATTCAGGGTAAGGCCACTGAGCCTGGATGACCTCCTGGGACAGGATGACGCCCTCGTGCTCCTGAAGGACTTTGCCCGGGGCAACCTGCGCTCTGCCATGCTGTGGGGACCCCCCGGTTCCGGGAAGACCAGTGTGGCAAGCATCATCGAGCGCATGTACCCGGATTCTTTCTTCACCATCAGTGCCGTGACCGGCGGTGTACAGGAGATCCGGCGCGTAACAACCAAAGCGGCGCAGAGCGAAAAGAAACCCATTGTCTTTATCGATGAGATCCACCGGTTCAACCGGGTGCAGCAGGACGCGCTGCTGCCCTTTGTGGAAAACGGAGATATCATCCTCATAGGCGCCACAACGGAAAACCCCTCGTTCGCCATCACTTCCCCCCTCATGTCCAGGACACAGGTGATCGTCCTGAAGGCCTTGAGTGCAGAGGTCATAGAGGAGATTCTCAGACGTGCGGTCTTGCGGGATGGGCCCACCATATCTCTGAAGAAGACCATTTCCGATGCATGCATATCGGCCATGGCCAGGGCGGCCGACGGTGATGCACGTGCCGGGCTGAACCTGTTGGAACTTGCACTCACGAATATTGATAAGGAATACATCGACCTCGACGACCTCAAGGGGCTCATGGAGCGGCCGCTGTACCATGACAGGTCGGGTGAGAACCACTATGACCTCATCTCGGCCTTCCACAAGAGCGTGCGGGCAAGCGATGTTGATGCAAGCATCTACTGGCTCGGCAGGATGCTGGAAGCCGGTGAGGACAGGCTCTTCCTCATACGGAGGATGATCCGCATCGCATCGGAAGACATCGGCATGGCCGACCCCAATGCCCTGCGCATGGCCGTGGCCGCCAGGGAGGCCTTCACCTTTGTGGGAAGTCCCGAGGGCGAGATTGCCTTGTACGAGACGGCCATCTATCTCGCCTGCGCCCCCAAGAGCAATGCCGTGTACCTGGCGGAGAAGAAGGTGGAGGACCTGATCAGGAAAACCGGATCGCCGCAGATCCCGCTCTATTTAAGGAACGCCCCCACACGGCTCATGAAGGAGATAGGCTACTCCGAGGGATATATCTATGCGCATGACGACCCGAAAGGGGCGCTCACCCTTGACTATTTGCCGGAAAACCTGCCACACCTTGAGTTGTACACCCCAAAGGATACGGGTGTTGAAAAACGAATACGGGAGATCTTGGATGCTCGTCAAAAGGCTAAGGGAACTGGGACAGGAACATATCGCAAGCCTTCTAAACAGTGATGGCAACCCCCTGATAAAGGAGAGGATCATGAACGACCTTCAGGGGGTCGATCTCGATCTTGTCGGCAGACTCATCAGGGGAGAGGCCCTGTACAAGCCTCCCCGGGGCGATGTGGAGCCGGCGGATGTCATCCTTAAGACATTCGCCTCATCAAAAAAGGCGCATCCATATATCAATCGCGGCCGGGAGCTTCTGAAGGCCGGCAGGGTCGCTGCACTCGTTGTTGCAGGGGGTCAGGGCTCGCGCCTGGGGATCGATGCACCCAAGGGCGTCATGGGGGTCACGCCGGTAAAGGGTAAAAGTCTGTTCCGCCTTTTTGCCGAAAAGATCCTCGCCCTCGAACAAAAATTCCAGTGCACCATCCCATGGTTCATCATGACCTCCCGGGAAAACGACGTGACTACGAGGGAATACTTCCAGGAGAACAGGTACTTCGGTCTTGATCAGGGTGACGTGCACTTCTTCGTCCAGGGTATGCTCCCATCGGTCACACCGGAAGGGAAGTTCGTATTGGCCGAGAACGGAGGGCTCTTCATGAACCCGGACGGGCATGGAGGCACCTTCGAGGCATTGAGATCGAGTGGTTCCTTAAGCCTAATGAAAGATCTCGGCATCGATGAAATATTTTACTTCCAGGTGGATAATCCCCTGGCAAAGGTATGTGACCCGCTGTTCCTCGGGCTCCATAACCTCTCCGGCGCGAGGATGTCTTCCAAGGTGGTGAGGAAGGTGGCCTACGAGGAGAAGATGGGTGTGATTACCACCATAAACGCGAAGACCACGCTGGTGGAGTACAGCGAAATGGAAGATACCATGAGATACGCTCATGGCCCGGACGGTACAATGCTCCACTGGGCGGGTAACCTTGCCATTCATGTGATCGGGCGTGCATTCGCCGAAGAGATCACCGCCCAGGACTACCGACTGCCGTTCCATCGCGCCAGAAAAATGATCTCGGCCAAAGGTCCTGACGGCAGGACAAAAGAGATTGAGGGCATCAAATTTGAGACATTCCTTTTCGATGCATTGCCGTTGACAGAAAAGAGCATCACCCTGGAGGTCGTGCGCGAAGAGGAGTTCGCACCGGTCAAAAACCTTACGGGTGTGGATTCACTGGAAAGCTCCCGGCAGCTCCAGAGCGCCCTGCATGCCTCTTGGCTGAAAAGGCTCGGGGTGGAGGTGAAACCGGGCATATCCCTTGAGATAAGCCCTTTATTTGCGCTGGATTTCAAAGATCTGGAGCTTAAGGCCGCCTTAC